>DAOVJU010000049.1 GCA_030632095.1 Chlorobiota bacterium | reverse complement strand
TATGTATGATCCATAGTCAAACCCTTCATAGTTCTCCCAAATTAAATTCACACCATGCGGTAAAGCTTCGTTAATGGTAAGGTGCATCGTTTTGTGGCTGGCACTTAATTCAGATTCATTGCCACAGCTATCAACGGCGGATATTTTATATCTTTCAGAACGTACATGAGGTTCAGCGTTTTCGTCAATAAACAAGCTTAATTGATCATATGGTACATTTCCAATTAATTCAAAAATACCGGCAACAGTTTCTTCTTTATAAATATTGTATGATACAGTACCAACTGATGGTGTTCTACCCCATACCAATAAATTTTTCTCCGTCTCAGTAACTGTAACCATACATATTTCTTCTCCTTCAAATGGTCTTTGAACAAAAACTTCAACTGTATCATAATCAAAACATAAATTGTCAGCAGAAACAGCAACATTGAATAACCCGTTTGTATCAACCTCAATAGTTCGAGAGCTTTCAGTGGTTGACCAATAGAAATAAGAGAAATCTGAACCTGCATCCAGAATTGTGGTATTCCCCTGGCATAAACTAAAACCATCACTGGCGGTAATTGTTAAACCGGTTGATTCCACTGCTTCAAAATAAGCAGTTGCAGCATAAGCAAAAGTATTAACTGTATAATATGCAAACCAAATATTATTTAATGTATCAACAGCTATTGGTTTCTTAAAATTATCAGGTATAGCACTATTTAAAGTATGGTAATGAATATAAGTGCTGTCGAAAAACTGAAATAAGCCTTCTGTAGTTGATATCCACTTAACATCATTGCTGTCAATAGCTAAATTATATACGGAAGTTGTGTCTGACAAATCATAAAAAGTAAGTGTTTCTTCTTCGTATTTTAAAATACCATCATAATAGCTAAACCATGTAGTGCCCTCAGAATCGGTATCAATGGAAGTAATATATTCGGTTTCAGCAAAAAACGTCCAGTTGCTTTGGTTATACATACCGAGTCCGGTTGTTCCGTTAATAGCTATCCAAACATTACCTGAACCATCAAAATTAATATCCTGTACGGGGCCATTAGAATTATCATTAAAAATCGTCCAGTTTGTGTCATCAAATTTTGCAACCTGTCCGGTTGAAAAACCAGTCCATTTATTGTTATCTGCATCAACCGCGATGGCAGTAACGTTATTATTTGGCAGGTCACTGCTAGCTGTTGTATATATTGTCCAGCCGGTTGTTGACGATCCGTCAAACATTGCTAAACCCGATGGTGTTGCCAGCCAAATATTATTACTCTGATCAAATGCAATATCGTTAATCGTATTATCAGGAAGATCGCTATTGGATGTAGTGAAATTTACTGTGTCTGTTTCACCATATTTTCCAAGTCCATACGCTCCAAAACCGGAAATAATTGCAAACCATTTGGTATTATCACTATCAACTTCAATTACAGTAATCTCTCCTTCGGTATTTGGGAGGTTAAAATCAGATTCTTCATATTTTGTAATGCAATTTTGACTACTAAGTATATCAAATAAAAAAATACTTAACACGAATAAGAATACAGCTTTTTTCATAATATTTAATTAATAAGATTCATATTTGGATTTTGCCTGTGATTATTTTGTTTGATTAATGCCTGATAATTCATCTGCTTAAAATTTAGTATTTAGCTGATTATCTTCCATTTAATGATTACATAAAACATAAGTATTTACTTTCAATTGCCGATGGAACATTCAAATTACAAGCATCTCTTTGTGTATTATTGTGCATGAATGTTTCATATAATCTGCGTTAATTCTAAAAAACTAAGTTAGCCAAGAATAGCTAATTCTTTAAATTATGCGGTTTTTTTTGATTAATTCAATTCAAATTTAAACTAATTCAAAATAATAAGTATTATATTTTTCGTAAATTCCCACTTTGCAAAATCGTTAATTTTTAGTGTCTGTCAATAAAGTGTGATTTAACAAAAAAACATAAAAGCTATATGTAGAAGTTAAAGTCGGACTTTATGGACAAATACTAGCTACTTTGTTAAGACTTTGTTAATTTTGATTGGCTGCCTGATAAAATTGATAAAATTTAGAAATAATGAGATTAATCCTTAAAATCCTTTATACAATCATTGCTATTAGCATTAATGCTATAGTTTTAGCTGATAGTTCAACTGACAGTTTAAAAAGTATATTGCAAAATGTTAAAGGTGAAAAAAGAATTGAATTGTTGGTAGAACTCGCACATTCTTTTACAAATATATCCATCGATTCGAGTAATTTTTATTTTTTAAATGCATTGGAAGAAGCCCAAAAAATAAAAAGCACTTATTCACAAGGAACGATAAACATTGAATTAGCAAAAAACTACTACAACATCAGAGATTACAAACTTGCCAGGTATTATGTATACATCATTTTGAACAGTAAAAACTATAAAAGACAGGATGAAATACTAGCCGAAGCAAGATACATATTAGGAAACATACAAAGAAGAGAAAATATAACCGACAGTGCTAAATTAAACTATGAAATTGCCATTGAGAAGTACCAGGATTTAGATAATGAAGAATTATTAGCAAAATCATTGAATAATTTAGGGATGGTATATGCTAAAGAGCAGAAATTTGAGGACGCGATTCAATATTATAATCGTTCTTTAAAGCTCAAAAAGAAACTTAATTTAACAAATAGTGTTGCAATTACATACTATAATATTGGTAATGTTTACAGAAACTGGGGGAAATATGATGAAGCGCTTGTAAATTACCAGGAAGCATTAGTTTTATTTGAACAACTTGAAAACAAAAATGGAATTGCAAATTGCCTACAGGGAAAAGCAATAATTTATGAAGCCTTAAAAGAATATGAAACGGCACTGGAATTTTACCTTGAAGCATTAAGTGCTTTCAAGGAAATAGGAAATGAATATCCCCTTGCTGAAATCTACAATAATATTGGCATTTTATACTCAAAAATTGCTGTTAGAGATTTTGAAAATAAATATGGAAACAACTGGGATGATTCTACTATTTATTTTGATCTATATAAATCAAATATTAATTTATTAAAATCATTCGAATACCATCAAATGGCATCGTCAGCCAGGGAGAAAATTAATGATCTTTTTGGATTAACAAGTTCATATAATAATATGGGAACTTTATCATATAATATAGGAGAATATAAAAGAGCAATAACTTATTATATGAAAGCACTTGATATAAATGAAAAGCAAAATAATTATAACAAAGTTGTGCTAAATAAGCATGGCATAGCAATAAGCTACTTAAAATTAAAGAATTACAAAAAAGCAAAAAAATACTTAAACGAAAGCTACGAATTAGCACTGGAAACAGGAGCTCTTGAAAGCATCAAAATAAACTATAATATGTTGTCAGAATATTATGAATTAACAGGCAACTTTAAAAAATCCCTTGAATTTCATAAAAAATATATGGAAATAAAGGATTCAATGTTTACACAAGAAAAACAGAAACAAATTTTCGAACTTCAAACAAAATATGAAACTGAGAAAAAAGAACAGGAAATAGTTAACTTGAATATTACAAATGAATTAAATGCTGTAACTATTAATAATCAGAAAAACCTAATACTTTTCTTTGTTATAGGATTCCTGATTGTTGTTGTTGCGGCCATATTGTTGTTAAGATTAAACAGGCAAATTAAAAAAGCTAATATTATACTTAACGAAAAAAATAAAATTATTTCACATCAAAAAGATGATATTACTGCAAGTATAAAATATGCTTCGAAAATTCAAACAGCAGTTTTACCACCTGAAGAAGATATTGAAAATAAATGGTTGGATTTATTTATTCTCTTCAAACCCAGAGATATTGTCAGTGGAGATTTCTACTGGATCAATCATTTTGATAACAAATCAATTATTATTGCTGCTGATTGTACAGGGCATGGGGTTCCTGGAGCATTTATGAGTATGCTGGGCACAACATTTCTGAATGAAATAATTCTAAGTAAAAATATTCATAAAGCCGGCAATATTTTAACAGAACTTAGGGGAATGGTCAAATTTTCTTTAAAACAAACAGGCAGAATGGATGAAGCAAAAGATGGTATGGATATCGCTTTGTGTATATTATATAAGGATGAATTAAAGCTTGAATATGCCGGAGCCTACAATCCACTTTGGTTATATCGTAAAAATGAAGAAGAATATGAATTGGTTGAAACCAAAGCAGACCGTAATCCCATTGGAATTCATCATAAAGAAATTGAAAATTTCACAACAAATGAGATAAGCCTGAAGAAAGGTGATACTATGTATATTTTTTCAGATGGTTATGCTGATCAGTTTGGGCATTCTAATAAAGGTAAATTCAAAACTAAAAACCTGAAAAAACTACTATTAGAAATACAAAACAAGCCATTAGATGACCAAAAAGAAATCCTCGAATTAAAACATGATGAATGGAAAGGTAATCATGAACAAATTGATGATATTTTGATTATTGGGTTTAGGGTTTAATACTTATGCCTTTCAATTATTATACAAACGGGTATAAACTGAACTTTTTCTCGCAAAGGCGGCAAAGCTCGCAAAGTTTATAACTAATTGATTTTCTTGGCATTCTTTGCATCTTTGCGAGAGATAATAAAGCGCAAAGTATAAGCCCTATTTATTCAAATTATCAATTGAGCGATCAATCAATGCCTGTAATTCTTTAACTTCTTTTTCTAAGCGCTCACTGATAATTCGTCTTTCGTTTTCAGCTTTATCTTTTAGCTCATTAACCCGTTTAATAAATGATTCTTTGTTTTCGCTCAGTTCTTTTTCAAATTTTATTGTATTCTCAATAATTTTTTCATGAATTTTATTAGTATTTTTTTTGTTTCTAAACATCAATAATAAATCAATTATAAGTAGTAATACTGCTATAATAATTAATATAATAAGCCATAAATTATCTTTCCACTTTAAATGATTGAATTCTTCAATGTTTTTTTCCCATTGCGATTCTGCTTTTTCCTGAAATGAAACAAATGCTTCCTCCTGTTTTTGATTATTTAACTCAATTTCAGCAATATTAACTTCATTCGAATTAATTTTTTCATTAAGTCTTGTTTCAAGTTGCTTATTATTTTCACCTAGCTTATAAATTTTATATTTCAGGTTTTTATCAGCCTTTTTTAATTTATCTATTTTACTTTCTATATCAGAAACTTTTTCCAGGATGCTGTCAATTTTATTAATATCCTGACAAATAACATTATTAATGAATAATGTAACTACTAACGTAATCAATAACTTTTTCATGATGCCTGTATTTTATGTTAAACTTAATTATTTATTATTGAAATACTGAATTCTGAAACTATATACAAGTTATGAAATTCATTTAATTATATCAAGATTTTCATGTATTCTTTTTTATTTAAGAATAAAAAAAGGAGAGCGATGCTCTCCTTTTCTTATCATGAATTAATATCTGAAACGTTTTCTATACTTTGTGTGTAACAGTTCATGTGATTTATGGCCTAATGGTTCTTTTAAGAACTCTTTATAAATCTGTTTAATTTCAGGATTTTCATGTGATTTTCTTAATACTTTTCCTTCATCTTCAGCATAAATTGCTTCTGTTCTTTTCTTTCTTATCTCAGCATTTGTTGGAATAGGTTGCCCACCACCACCAATACATCCACCGGGGCAAGCCATTATTTCAATAAAATGATAAGGAGACTCACCTTTAACAACCTGATCCATTATGGTTCGCGCATTAATCAAACCATGTGCTACTGCTACCTTAAGCTCTACTCCTTCCAGGAATGACCATTCTGGTAAACATCCTTCAATCTTAATGGTAGCTTCTTTAATACCTTCATCACCCCTTACCGGCATAATCCTTAAATTTTCAAACGGAACTTCACGTCCGGTAACTATTTCATAAGCGGTTCTTAATGCGGCTTCCATAACACCACCTGTTGCACCGAAAATAACTCCGGCGCCTGTAGATTCTCCCATTAAGCTATCGAAATCGCTCTCTTCAAGGTCCAGAAAATTAATACCTGCTTGCTTAATCATATGTCCAATTTCGCGTGTTGTTAGCCCTGCATCAATGTCCTGGAATCCGCTATCACGCATTTCGGGCCTGTTTGCTTCATATTTTTTTGCCGCACAAGGCATACCTGCAACACAAACAATATTCTTTGGATCGATGCCTTTTTTCTCGGCATAATAAGTTTTTGCCAGCGAACCAAACATTTGCTGAGGCGATTTACAAGTTGATAGATGATCTAAATGATCAGGGTACATATGTTCAATGAATTTGACCCAACCTGGTGAACAGGAAGTCATCATAGGAAGAGCTACTTTTTTCTTATCTACCAATGCTTTTTTTAACCGGGTTAAAAGTTCAGTTCCTTCTTCAATAATTGTTAAATCAGCAGTGAAATCGGTATCAAGCACAGAATCAAATCCTATTTTTCGAAGAGCCGTAACCATTTTACCGGTTACTCTTGTACCCACCGGGAATCCTAACATTTCACCTAAACCAACCCTCACTGATGGTGCTGTATTTATAATAACATGTTTTTCGTCATCTCCAATTGCATCCCATACATCATCAAAATATCTTCTTTCGGTTAAAGCTCCGGTTGGACAATGGTTAATGCATTGACCACAGTTAACACAAACTACATCATTCATAGGTGCATCTACAAAAGTTGATATTATCATATCTTTTCCTTTATGAACAACATCAATTGCATTAACATGTTGTAGTTCGGCACATGTTCTTACGCAACGCTGGCAACGAATACATTTACTATCGTCTTTCTCAATAGCCCATGAAGATCTGTCAATTACAATGTCGGGTTTAAGCACGCTCATGTATGTTTCATTATCAATGTTGTACTCAGCTGATAAATTCTGAAGTTCACAATTAGTACTTCTATAACAAGTAGTACATTGTGTATTGTGTTCAGAAACTAATAATGAAACTATGTCTTTTCTTGCCCTTCTTACTTTTGGGGTATTTGTTTTAACTACCATTCCTTCTTCAGCCGGTATTGCACACGATGCAGGAAGTGTTCGCATTCCTTCAACTTCAACAACACAAACCCTGCAATTACCAGCTACACAAAGGTCTTCGTGATAACATAAGGTCGGGATTTTAACATTTACTTTCTCAGCTGCCTGCAGGATTGATGTTCCTTCTTCAACCGTAACCTTAAAATCATCTATTATTAAATTTATGTTTGCCATAATATTTTTTTTATTGTATTAAATGTAAATTAATTTAGTAAACCATTTCTTCTCTATAGTTATTAACTATTGAAGAAAATGAATTTGCTACAGACTGGCCTAAACCACACTTCGAGGTAAGCTTCATCGTTTCTGTCAGCTTCATTAATTGCTGTAAATATTCTTCATTTTTTTCTCCATGTTTAACAGCTTCAACACCTTTTTTTAATTGTTGGTAACCAATCCTGCATGGTGTACATTGTCCGCATGATTCTTCTTCAAAGAAATCAAGATAATTATGCAACACATTGTACATTGATCTTGTGCTGTTAAATATCATCATTGATCCACCGGTAGGAATCCCTTCGAAACCAATGATAGTTTCTTTAAATTTCTTTCTGGGGACACAAAAACCTGATGCTCCCCCAATTTGAACTGCTTTAGTATCACCATCGCCAAATTCTTCAACAAAATCATAAACTGACATACCTAATTCAAGTTCATAAATACCCGGGATTGGGGTATCACCGGAAATAGAGAATACTTTTGACCCGCGTGAATCAGAAGTTCCCAGCGCTTTAAATTCTTTTGAACCAATGCTGCAAATCATTAAAGCATAAACTAATGTTTCAACGTTATTAATAACCGTAGGCATATTATCAAGGCCGGCAACAGTTGGGTAAGGTGGTTTGTTTCTTGGCTCTCCCCGTTTACCTTCCATAGAATTGAATAATGCACTTTCCTCACCACATACATATGCACCACTTCCCAGGAAAATGTCAATTTTAAAATCTAAACCAATTTCTTTCAGGTGCTTATTAAAATCTTCAAGTTCTTCATTCAAAAAAGGAAGGAGATATTTATATTCGCCGCGTAAATAAATAAAACCTCTTTTAGCGCCAATTATTTTAGCACAAACTGCCATTCCACCAAGTACTTTTCGTGGAACTTTGGTTAAAATTTCACGATCTTTGAATGTTCCTGGTTCTCCTTCATCAGCATTACAGATAACGATTTTTTTTTTAGCTTTTTGTTCAGCAGCAAATTTCCACTTTAAACCTGTTGGGAAACCGGCTCCACCACGCCCCCTTAAACCAGAATCAATAATTTCTTTTAATATATCCTCGTTTGATCTTGCCACTGTTTTATCTAACACTTCATATTTAACCAGATGTGGTTTAAATATTATATCAACTATTTTTAAATTTTTATCTTTCATATTGAATATCTCCTATAATTTTTTGTTTTCCTTCAGCGTTGCGTATATAATCACCTAATATTGCTTTAATTTTTGCAGGTGTCAAATTAGTATAAGGCTCATCATTAATAAGTATTGCCGGGGCTTTATGGCACCATCCTAAACAATTAGTTTCCAGCAAAGTAAACATTTTGCTTTGAGTAGTTTCACCAACTTTGATTTTTAAAACATCTTCAATAGCCTTGATAATAGAATTTTTACCTTTCATATCACAGCTTATTGTTTTGCATACTCTTATTACATATTGTCCTCTTTGTTCTGTATCAAGGAATGAATAAAAGCTTGCAGTTCCATATACTTCTGCTGCCGAAATATCCAGTTCTTTGGCAACTTGTATCATTGCTTCAGAAGTTAAATAATGCTCTTTTTCAACAATACCCTGCAATATTGGCAAAAGATTTTCTCTTCTTCGGCCATATTTTTCCGAAAGATCTCTTACTTTTTCTTGAACTTCAGTCATTATATAAATCTTTAGTTTAATTATAATTTTTTTTGTTTCAAATTAGTGTTTGTGTTTGGTTCATTAATTTTTCGTAAAATTATAAGTATGGCATATATCAACAAATGACTTAAATCATAGTGTTTGATTTAAATGTAGATTAAATTAAAATAAGGATGATTTTTCTTAATCATTAATGATTACAAGAGGAGATTACTATTAAAAATTAATCAAAATTTACTTTAGAAGAAATAAAAATATATATTAAATTTACACTTTTTATAATTTTAGTGTTAAAAAAAAACATTTTATCTAATAATTCGTATAAACTAAAAACCACTTACTATTAATTATTTATGATCATTAAAAAATATATTCTATTAATCATATTATTTCTTTTTTGTTCGTTTCAGGTAATATTTAGCCAAACAACAGATACAATCTGGTCAGATAATTGTAATTCAGCCGGAAGCTGGGTTATGAACGGCGGATCCGATGTTTGGGTAAATGTTGATCCTGATCCTCCGGCTGACGATCATACAGGAGGAGGAAACTGTTTTTTAACCAATGGCAATTCCAATTATTCAGATTATACCTATATACTTACCTCTCCTTCCGTTGATTTAACGAATTATTCGGAATGTGCAGTGCTATTTTGGATGTGGATAGACGTAGAAAGTAATGATTATCGGGACGGTGGTTTTATAGAATGTTACAATGGTTCGATATGGACAAAAATTCAAAATGAAAATCTGAGTGTAAATTATGACGATACTTTGAGCAGTGATTATGGTAATCCATACGGTGGAGAAGAAGCCTGGAGTGTCGACCGTTCTTCATGGACTCAAGTTACTGTAAATATTTCAAATTACGATACTGTTTCCGATTTTAAAATAAGGTTTAAGTTTGGTGGTGATTCTTTTCGTGATTTTCCAGGCTGGGCAATAGATGATATACTAGTAATAGGACAAGATATTCCTTCTGCTCCAAATATTTATGATTATGGAGGAACAGAACAATTATGTTTTAATAATTCCTATTTATATGACAACACACTGACATTTCGTGCTTCAGCAACATATCACTCAAATTATAACAGATTTAAAATAGAAATAAATACAAATTCTAATTTTTCAGGATATTCCTCTTTTCAGGAATTTCCCGGGACTTATACATCAGGAACACAATACAATCTTACATGTAACTTGTTGACCCCTTCATTAACAATGACCAATAATACTACTTATTATGTAAGAATCTGTGCTTCAGCAAGCGAAGGAGCAACCTGGGGAAATTGGTCGGAAATAATCAGTTTTACCTATAAATCAACATCCGGTGTTTTTCCTCAATGGCATCAAACAACTGAATCTCAATTTGATCAAGATGAATTATCAAATGTATTTGTCGATAATGACGGTTATGTTGAAGTAATAACCAATGTCTCTTTGAAAAAATCTATTACAGCTTCTATTGATGATGCTTATGATTATACTACTGGTGGTGGAGCGTTTTATTCAACCAGTAATTATTTAATAGTAGCAAACTATACTGGTAATAAGGATATCACTGCAGGATTCCGGTTTCAAAACATAAATATACCCCAGGGATCTACAATATCATCTTCATATTTTCAATCTTGTTCTTATGTAAGTCAATCCACAGCAGTAAAATTAAAAATTAGCGCTGATGACGTAAATAATTCACCTGTATTTTCAGATGTTGCCAAACCTAGTGGTCGAACAAAAACAACGGCACAAATAGACTGGGATATTTCAGCCTCCTGGCTTAAGGGGGTATATTATGAAAGTCCGGATATAACAACAATTATACAGGAACTTATCAATGAAGGCGGATGGTCTTCAGGTAATGCGGTTTCAATACTTATTTCAAATGACGAAACTCCCGTGAATACTTACAGGACATTTTCTTCCTATGATAAGAATGGAGACGAAAGCCAGGCGGCTAAATTATTAATAAATTATATAAACACTTCAGGCGGTACAATTACTTCTCCTGAAATATATTTTGCATCTTTTTATGGCGCAACATCCTGGGAAAAGCTGTACTGGTCAGAATCCGGCTCAAACGGCGATTTTCGGGTTACTATACAAAAATACTCCGGTGGCTGGGTCAATACTGCTTTAACAAACCTTGACCTTGATTCGTCGGGAATTGATATATCATCATTGGGAACGGAAGATACAATCCGGCTTGTAGGTACATTTACATATTCAGGTGGCACTCCTGTTCTTCATTCCTGGACTGTTTCATGCGATGATGTTTCTTCTGACCAGGCAGATTTGACACTTAGTTATACTGTAAGTGATGAAACACCTTGTGTGAATTCTGAAGTAGAATATGAAATAACAGTCGCAAATAATGGTCCGGACGAAGCTTCTAATATAGTAGTTACATCAGCGGTTCCTTCAGGGCTTACCTTAGTTTCATCAGAAACAAGCTATGGCATTTATTCCGATAGCACATGGAAAATCCCTGCAATACAATATGGAGAAACTGTCACATTAGAAATAGCTACAACTGTTGACTCCGGCCAGGAAGGAAATACAATCAGCAGTTCTGCGAGTATAACTTCTTTAAATCAAACCGACCCGTACGCAACAACAGATTCAAGTTCACTCGACATAAATGTATATAATAATGAAACACCGACAATAAGTTCAATTTCTGATCAGCAAACCAATTTTAACACAGCAGTTTCTACTATAAATTTTACTATTGGAGATACAGAAACCGGTGCTGATGATTTGATAG
>DAOVJU010000235.1 GCA_030632095.1 Chlorobiota bacterium | reverse complement strand
AGCAATTGGAAAAAGAGAGCAACTAAGTGTTTTTGGAGATGATTATGATACACCGGATGGAACGTGTATTAGAGATTACATTTATGTTGTTGATCTGGCAAAAGCACATGTTGTTTCTATTATAAGATTATTAGACGGAAAAAATTCAGAAGCATTTGAGTTTTTCAATTTAGGAACCGGCAAAGGGAACTCAGTGATGGAAGTAATAAAAACATTTGAAAAAGAGTCTGGGCAAAAGCTTAATTACCAGGTTGTTGATCGACGCTCCGGAGATATTCGTGAAGTTTGGGCTGACACGCAAAAAGCCAATGAAATATTAGGGTGGAAAGCTAATATAAATCTAGGTGAGATGCTTAACACTGCCTGGAAATGGGAGTTGAAACAAAAGGATAAATAGAAATTCTTGTTGTATGCATTGATGATGAAAATGCTGCAATAGTTTAATGGGGTAACAAAACAGATTCTTGTTTATTACTCCACAGTAACAGATTTGGCAAGATTTCTTGGTTGATCAACATTACAACCTCTCATTACAGCAATGTAATAAGATAAAAGCTGTAAAGGAATTACAGTTGTTAATGGTGAAAGAGCTTCGTAGGTGTCCGGAATTTCTAATACATGATCAGCCATGCTTTTTATTACCGTGTCACCTTCTGAAACAACTGCAATTACAATTCCATTCCGTGCTTTGACTTCCTGGATATTTGAAACGATTTTTTCGTAAGATTTATCCTTTGTTGCAATAACTACAACCGGCATATTCTGATCAATTAGAGCAATTGGGCCGTGTTTCATTTCTGCTGCAGGATAACCTTCTGCGTGAATGTATGATATTTCTTTAAGTTTAAGAGCACCCTCAAGTGCAACAGGAAATAAGTAACCTCTCCCTAAATATAGAAAGTTACTTGCGTCTTTATATAGTTCTGCTATTTTTTTATAATCTTCACTGTTTTTAAGAATCTTCTCAATAATTCCCGGAATTTCTGTTAATTCTTTAATTAACTTTAGTTTATCTTTTTCAGTAAGTGTATTTCGCTTTTCAGCAAGAACAAGTGCCATCATAGTTAACACAGTTACCTGGGCGGTAAAAGCTTTAGTTGAAGCAACTCCAATTTCTGGCCCGGCGTGAGTATAAACACCGGCATCAGTATATCTTGGAATACTTGAACCAACAACATTACAAATCCCCAGAACAGTTGCTCCGGCTTCTTTAGCAAGTTTAATAGCAGCTAATGTGTCTGCTGTTTCACCACTTTGACTGATAGCGATTATAATATCATCGGAATTTATTATCGGCTTTCTATATCTGAATTCAGAAGCATATTCAACTTCAACAGGTATTCTTGCCAAATCTTCAAACAAATATTCACCAACCAAACCGGCATGCCATGATGTTCCACACCCTATAATTATGATTCTTTTAGCATCTGCAAGTTTTGGAATAACATTATATAACCCACCTAAATGAATAGTTGAGAAATCTACATTAACTCTTCCCCTGAATGTATCATTGATTGCTCTTGGCTGTTCAAATATTTCTTTAAGCATAAAATGCTCAAATCCATTTTTATCAATTTTACCAATTTCAAGGTCTATTTTTTGGATTTTTGGTGTTAACCTGTTGTTTGATATAGTCTTAAGTATTAATTCATCCTTTTTTAAAATGGCAACATCGTCGTCATTTAAATATATCACGCTTTTTGTGTGTTCTACTATAGGTGTTGCATCCGATGCTAAAAAATATTCTCCTTTACCTACTCCAATTACTAAAGGGCTACCTTTACGGGCAGCTATTATTTTATCTTTTTCTTCTTTACAGGTTATAACCAAACCATAAGCTCCAATTACTTTAGTTAAAGCCAGCCTTACAGCTATTTCAGCATTCACCTTTCCTTTTAAATAAATATACTCTATAAGATTTGCCAGAACTTCGGTGTCGGTATCACTCTCAAATTTATATCCCCTGTCTATTAATTTTTTTTTAAGCCTGGAGTAGTTTTCAATAATACCATTATGTATGATTGTGAAATATCCATTCTGAGAAATTTGCGGATGGGCATTTACATCATTAGGTTCACCGTGAGTAGCCCACCGTGTATGGCCCATACCAATGTTCCCGTTAATATTTTTCCCTTTTACAAAATTCTCCAGATCACTTACTTTCCCTTTACACTTATAAGTTAGTGTTTCTTCATTTACCAGGGCAATTCCTGCAGAATCATATCCTCTGTATTCGAGTCTTTTGAGCCCATTTATAATTATTGGGAAAGCTTTTTTATCACCTATGTATCCAACTATGCCGCACATATTAACAAAGTTATATTTTGGAATAAGTTATTTTTAATGTAACAGGATTTGAATTATTCCCACTGTTTAATACAACGCGGCTGGCATTACCAGCACTGTTCGCGGGATATAAATAAAATCCGGTAGTTACGGTATTAACTTTAATTATATTTTGAAGATATGACGCTATATTAAAGGAATATCCTTTAATATTGGAATCATATGATTCTCCGGTGTATTGGATAATACCACTACTATTAATGACGATATATGAAGGAATAAGTTGCTCTGTGCCGTCAGCATCATCATTTATTCCACTTAAAATAAGCTTTTCATTTGGTAAATATTCGCTGTAAAAAGTATTGTTTTCGTGTAAAGTGAAAATTAATTCAGCTTTGTTTATTATAATATCAGTAGAATCAAGCCAGGATTCTAAAAAAGGAACTTCTATTTTTGCTTTTAAACCATTCATTGATTGAATATATACAATACTATCTTCTGATGCAGGATCATCAATTCCTGAAATGGTTGAATTTCTATAATCATGTTCAAAAAGGTTGATTTTTGCACAGTTCTGATTAATAAGAAAAGAATATTCTTTTTTAGGAGTAATCGTGTCAGTATTATCAGTATAAAACAAAGTTAATTGGGAATAAGTAGATTCAAGATTTATATAATAAATTATACCACCGGCATATACAGGTTCGGCTTTTAAATATAAGCCAGGAAAGTGGTCAATAAATGATTCATCATTTACCAGATGTGAAGAGTCTGTTTCAAGTAAATATTCTGCAAACCATAATGGTAATTCATAACTCATATATTTTACACTATCTGGCCTTAGGCTTATTTGTGCAATTGGATTTAACGGGTCATAATAGTTTTCAATGTCAAAATCATTATAGTATGTTGTATCTAATTCAATTGTATCTGTCAATTGGTAAATATTAACCTGTTGATTTAAAGATTTCTGATCAATTAAATCATTATCACCCTGTTCGCTTATTTTTTTATAATAAGTATCATAATAAAGATATAAAACAACTGAAATATCACTGATAGAATCAGGATGTCCAAAAACAGTGTTATTTTTCGATAATACAAACTGAGTAGCAAAACTTGCGGTACTTATTCCAAAAACAGGATCATAATAACTGCCTAATAAATTTACCGGGTGATTATTTACAATAACTGAATCATCGGTAACTGTATGAACTATAAGAGATGTGGTATCATTATATGCTACAATGAATTTTTCAGATTCGGGTTGTACTTTATTACCAAAATCACCAAAATCTTTTACGCATCCTATAAAAGCTAAGGCTAAAAAAACTGAAACCATAATGTATGGTTTCAGTTTTAAAAATGTACTATATATCAATTTTAGTTTCTTTAATTTTATTTAACAAAAGAATGCTCCAAAACTTCATCGTAGAACTCTGAATAAGTATCAATGTATTCTTCTTCATTCTGATGGTTTAGAACAGGTTTATTTATATTTTGAATAAACGTTTCAATTTCATTATTTATTATTTCACTGCCAAAAATAATCGCGTCAGACATTTCTATTGCCAGTTTGGTCAAATTAGTATATGTTGCTGTTTTAATGATTTCAACATCTTTATTTGTAATTCCATCAATTATTATTTTGTCTTTAAATGATCTTTTTAAAGCTTTGTCAAAATCATCATTATAGACCGAAAAAATTAATTTTGAGTTTGCAAACAGAGGGTCATCGTTAAAAGCATTTTTTATATACAAAGGCACTAAACTGGAAATCCATCCATGACAATGTATTATATCCGGGGCCCATCTTAATTTTTTTACTGTTTCAATTACTCCTCTTGCGAAAAAAATTATCCGCTCATCATTATCTTTAAAATAGTTGTTATATTCATCAGCAAGTGTGAATTTTCTATGAAAATACTCTTCATTGTCAATGAAATACACCTGCATCCTTGCTGCTTGAATAGAAGCAACTTTTATTATTAGCGGATGGTCAGTATCATTTATAATTAAATTCATCCCCGAAAGCCGTATTACCTCATGAAGCTGGTTTCTTCTTTCATTTATTACACCATATTTAGGCATAAAGGTCCTTATTTCCCGCCCTTTTTCCTGGATACCTTGCGGTAAATATCTACTGATTACAGACATTTCACTTTCTGGCAAATACGGTGTAATTTCCTGGGAAATAAAGAGTACTTTCGTCTTTTCTTCCATCTGCAAGTCAATTTTAAATGTCCCGCAAAATTAGTAAAAATATTGCTATTAATCAATAATTTGCTTGCTTTATGGGTATATGACAAAATCCACAGGTAAATCTATATCAGGAGATTTTGTAAAAGATACTTCGTGAAATTCCAGAATTCTTAGTAGCTATTAAACCCACGCCACAGATTTACAGATTTTTATTGATTCAAAAATTTAAGTAAGACTAGACGCTTAACCAAGCACTTTTACCAACAAGTTGTCTGTTTTATAATTGTTAATATTGCGATAATTCATGCAAGTAGGCAGTAAGCAGTTACCAGTAGGCAGTATGACTGATTACTGTCTGCCGGAGACTGCCTGTTTGTAAATTAATAGCTCTGCAATATAATCCCCGAAGGGCTTTTCTGGTACATATTAAAGCTAACAAATTGCAATATAGAAAACATTATTAATTACATCATTTAAAATTTATTGAACTTCTAATTGATTTGATGTGTAAAAATTTGTAACTTTCATAAAAAGAAGTATTAAAATATAAGTTTATATTTATCTAAATTTTACGCTATGAAACCCACATGATATAGATTTAACACAAAGGAAGAATGAAAGAAATGCAGAAATACTGTTTAAATTCTTACTCTGCATTATGTGGGTTCCATCCGACCTTTGAAAAAATTATTTACGTATGAAAACATTCATTTTAATGACAAAATTGTCTACAGAAATTACAAGTAAGATGAAAGAACGGGCAAAACTAGGTAGGAATTGGTTGGAGCAAGTAAAAGATAAATGCCCTGAAGTTAAGTTCCTTGCCCATTATGCATTGTTAGGGGAATATGATTTCATGGACATATATGAAGCACCAGACGAGGAAACAGCAGCTAAGGTTTCGTTGATTAGCCGGGCAAACGGAGCTTTCATGGCTCAAAGCTGGACTGCAATTCCATACAAACGGTTCCTGAACTTAGTAAATGACTTGTAATTGTAAATTTGAATATAAATCAGGGTTTATTATTTGTAAAAGGGAATTTTAGGTTATCCCGGTTAAAATGAACGATAGCTGAAATTCTAAATGAATTGTAGTTAATGTGCCTGATTCCTAACTGATAAGAGAATCTGTAATTAACATATTTGTTTAGTTTTGTAATGTTTGCCCTGTAAACAACAGGTTTATCTCGGTTATCCAGGTAGCCCCTGTATCCGCCAATTGAATTACTGAAACGATAATTCTTTATAGCAGCATCGAAGCCAAGTCCAAATAATATTGCATCATTTTGAAAATGCTCGTTTGAGTTTGTCTGATACCCGTAAAAACCAACCATACAATATGTTCTGAATTCTTCGAATATTTTATTTTTACTTAAATCTTTCCCAAAAGCCATATTAAAAAAATAGGTTCCTCCATCAGTAAACCTTGCATTACGATAATGTTCCCCACATGGAAATTTGAAATAATAACTAATTGT
>DAOVJU010000307.1 GCA_030632095.1 Chlorobiota bacterium | reverse complement strand
TAATACATTGAAGGTATCTCTTCAAATGATTTTTGCTCACTACGTTTGCTAAAATAATGAACAATTTTGCGTGCAACAGGTATTTCATATTCAGGTTCTTCAGTTAGGGAAACACGTATGGTATCGCCCAATCCATCGACCATTAAAGTTCCAATACCAATTGCCGATTTAATTCGTCCATCTTCACCGTCACCTGCTTCTGTAACGCCTAAATGCAAAGGATAATTCATTCCTTCTTCAATCATTTTGCTTACCAGTAACCGGTATGCCTGTATCATTACACGTGTATTACTTGATTTCATTGAAAGAACAATGTTGTGAAAATTCTCCTCTCCGCAAATTCTTAGAAACTCCATTGCCGATTCAACCATACCAAGGGGTGTATCCCCATATCTGCTCATTATTTTGTCAGAAAGGGAACCATGGTTAGTACCAATCCTGATGGCGGTATCGTGTTCTTTACAAATATTTAACAGGGGAATTAACCAATCATGGATTTTTTTTATCTCATTTTGATATTCTTTATCCGAATAGTTAATTGTCTTGAAAGCTTTCCTGTTAACATAATTTCCCGGATTAATACGTACTTTTTCTACATATTTTGCAGCAATTTCAGCAGCTTTTGGATTAAAGTGTATATCTGCTATTAAAGGGGTTTTATATCCTTGTTTTTTTAGTTTAGCACTGATATTTGCCAGGTTTTCAGCATCTTTAATTCCCGGAACAGCTATCCTGACATATTCACTGCCAGCTTCAGTCAAACGTATAATTTGCTCAACCGTGGCCTTGGTATCAAGTGTTTTTGTATTAGTCATCGATTGCAATCGAATTGGATAATCGCCACCAACTGGGACACTACCAATTTCCACAACACTGGATTTTCTCCTTGTATAATTTGTTAGACTGTTACAATAAAGCAATTCACTGTTTCTTGTGAACATATATAAATTCTTTAAGTGTGCAAGGTAAAAAATAGAACATATTTATTGAATAACTAAATGTTAAAGTTTTTAAACTTAGCCTTAGCCTCATCCTTAATATTATTATTCACTATTTTATCTAACTTTACAAATTCAAACTAAAATTTAAAAGTGGAAACATGTCGATAAAAGTTGTAGAAGTCACCAAACTTTTTGGAGAACAAAAAGCATTAGATAATGTTTCATTTGAGATAAAAACAGGTGAAGTTGTTGGTTTTCTCGGCCCTAATGGCGCCGGTAAATCAACTATGATGAAAATAATTACCGGTTTCATACCTCAAACCAGTGGCGATGTTTTTGTTAATGAAATTAATGTTTTAGATGAAAACCACGATATAAGAAAAAATATCGGGTACCTTCCTGAAAATAATCCGCTTTATCCTGACATGTATGTAACAGAATATTTGAATTATGTGGCTGACATTTATAAGTTAGGCAAAGATAAAAAACGGCGCATTGAAGAGATAATTGATCATACTGGTTTACAAATTGAAAGGAAAAAAAGAATCGGGGCGCTTTCTAAAGGCTACAGACAAAGGCTTGGCCTGGCCCAGGCATTGCTTCACGATCCTGAAGTTTTAATATTAGACGAACCAACATCCGGCCTTGATCCTAATCAAATCCTTGAGATCAGAAACCTGATATCAGAAATTGGTAAACAAAAAACAGTATTGCTCTCAACGCATATTATGCAAGAGGTAGAAGCAATTTGCAATGGTGTGATAATTATAAATAATGGAAAAATAGTGGCCAGGGACTATACAACAAAAATTCAATCTCAGCTTGATGATGATAATGAAACAATCTTAGTTGAATTTAGTACAACAATTGACAAGAAAAAACTTGAATCTATCAAAGGAATTATAAAGACCAGGAATCTTAAAGAAAAAAACTGGTTGATTGAAGCTAACAATAAACAAGATATTAGAGAAAAAATTTTCAACTTTGCAGTTAATAATAAGTACACGGTATTATCCATGCAAAAACAAGAAAAAACCCTGGAAGAAGTTTTCCGTGAACTCACGAAAAACAGTGATGAGTGATGAGTGAACAGAGAGTACCGGGTAGTGAGTTTAGTGTTGATATTAATTGCAATTATTTATAAATTAAATATTTCCTTAAACAAAACTCATCTACAGATTGCAGATCAAAAGCTAACTAAAAATCAATTACAAAGTTCACATCACAAAACCCGCACAACTGATTACTGATTACTGATTACTGATTACTGATTACTGATTTATCAGAAGCAGCTATAAACCACGGATTCAACAAATTTTCTTTATTATATTGAAGCTCGGTTTTAGTTTTTGCATCAATTACAATGCCCCCCGAACCATTTATAATTGCATGGCCTGCAGCAATATCCCATTCCATTGTTGGTGCAAAACGCGGATAAACGTGAGCTAAACCTTCGGCAATGAGGCACAGCTTCAATGAACTTCCTTTCGACAAAATCTGTATTTTATCATATTTGTTTTTAAAAGAATTTATATAATCTTCCGCTTCAACTGACATATGCGAACGGCTTCCTACAGCAATAAAACAATTATCATTTCTCAATACAGGAAGTTTTGTTGAACGGGAAATAAGATTGTCAAAATCTTCATAATCAACTTGTTTTTTTGCATTTTCCAGTTTATAGGAACCAATTCCCGGGCTTGCAAAAAATAATTCATCCGTCACAGGAGTATAAATAACTCCAATAACTGGTTTATTGTTTTCTATAAGTGCTATGTTCACGGTAAATTCACCATTCTTTTTGATAAATTCTTTGGTTCCGTCCAGCGGATCAACCATCCAGAACCCGGACCATGTCTTCCTGATATGAAAATCAATTTCTTTTTCTTCTTCTGATAAAACAGGAATTGAGGTGCTTTCCAGGTATTTTTTTATTTCATTGTTCGATGCAAGATCAGCTTTGGTTAATGGAGAATCATCGCTTTTAAGCTGTACATCAAAATCATTTGAACCATATATTTTAAGAATTTCAATTCCCGCTGATATACTTGCTTTAATGGCTGTTTGCAGTAGTGAACAATAATTGCTTGTTGACATAAATATAAATTTTCATGCAAAAGTATCATTTTATAATAAACAAACTTTATGTTTTCTTAATGGAATTTGCTTGGAACAATTTTAAATAATGACTATGTTTGTGCTCCTTTTTGTGGAGAGATTTGATTGATTGCAACCACGGTAAAATAATGATAAAGCAATGTTTACCATTCAATTATTCAACAATATCCACAGTTTTTTTTTAAGAAAATTAGAACTAATTATTAAGGTGAAATGTATTGGGAAATTCTGTTCACCAATCATAGTTCACTGTTAACTAAAAAAAGAAAAAATGTCATATTATTTTACCTCTGAATCAGTATCTGAAGGACATCCTGACAAGGTTGCTGATCAAATATCCGATGCTTTATTGGATGAATTTTTAAGAAGAGACCCGGAATCGAAAGTTGCTTGTGAAACATTGGTTACAACTGGCCTGGTTGTGTTAAGTGGTGAAGTTAAAACCAAAGCATATATTGATGTTCAGGAAATAGCCAGAAATGTTATAAAAAGAATAGGTTATACAAAACAAGAATACAGATTTGATTCAGAATCATGTGGTGTAATTTCAACTATCCATGAGCAATCACCAGACATAAATCAGGGTGTTGTTCGAGAAACAGAAGAGGAACAAGGAGCCGGAGACCAGGGAATGATGTTTGGTTATGCTAATAAGGAAACTGATGACTACATGCCACTGGCAATAGTTCTGTCACATGTCCTTTTACAGGAATTAGCAAAAATAAGAAGAGAAGGAAAAGAAATGAAATATCTTCGGCCTGATGCAAAATCGCAAGTAACACTTGAATACGATGATAATAATAATCCGGTGAAAGTTCATACAATTGTTATATCTACTCAGCATGATGATTTTGATGAGGAAGGTAAAATGCTTGAAATCATCAAAAAAGATGTGAAAGAAATACTTGTTCCACGGGCAAAAGCACGTTTCCCGGAAAGGGTGCAAAAATTTTTAAAAGACGATTATATCCTTCATGTAAACCCAACAGGGAAATTTGTTATAGGTGGCCCTCATGGGGATACCGGGTTAACAGGAAGAAAAATTATTGTAGATACTTATGGTGGTAAAGGGGCACATGGAGGCGGTGCTTTTTCAGGAAAAGATTCTTCAAAGGTAGACCGTTCTGCAGCATATGCATCACGCCATATAGCAAAAAACTTAGTTGCAGCAGGTGTTGCCAGTGAAATACTTATTCAGGTTGCTTATGCAATTGGTGTTGCAGAACCTGTTGGATTATTTGTTAACACTTATGGTACCGCAAACATTAATTTGTCAGATAGTCAGATTGCAGCAAAAGTAAAATCCATTTTTGACATGCGTCCTGCAGCCATTGTAAAACGGCTGGGGCTCAAAAACCCGATTTTTGAAGAAACAGCAGCTTACGGGCATATGGGAAGAGATTATAAACGTGGTAAAGTAAAAATTATTGAAAACGGGAATGGATATAATGAAAAAGTTGTGGAAAAAGAAGTTGATTTCTTTGCCTGGGAAAAACTTGATTTTGTTGATAAACTAAAGGAAGAGTTTGGAATATAACAGTATAAATACTCGTCTCTGATTTTGTCCTCATTGTATTTGGAATCTGTGAAATTGCTTATTTGAAGATATCTTGCTTTTTATACATGATAGAATTTTAATCAGGAAGGATTGGTTATATTGAATTATTTCCATTCCCGATTGTAGAATTGCAAAATAATTATTTTCTCTTAAAACATCATTTTTCAGGTGGTTTTCCCCTCTCCTGTTTATCTAATAACAATGAGATTTCACAAGTCTGGTTAGATAATTTTATAAAAATTTATTTTGAAAGAGATTTACTCCTAATTAGAGTCTATCTCTAAAGTCAAGTGTTTGGTTCAGAAAGTTCGCTATCAAGGCTTGCGAAATCTTGAAAATCAAGAAGTTTACTTTTATAAATGACTGTTTTCAAGATGAGCGTAACGAAGTCCTCCTAAAAAAGTTTTTTTACCTATTAAAAAAATACATTATGTTTGAGCCGTCGTGCAGCAGAGGCCGTTTT
>DAOVJU010000168.1 GCA_030632095.1 Chlorobiota bacterium | reverse complement strand
TTTTCACTTATTTGTTCAATAAAAAAATATGATGCTTGCGGGACTCCATACCCATGTGCATAATCATAATAAGGATACAAGTCAGCAGATTTACAAATTTCATCAAATATTTCCATATTGCTTAAATTGGGCATCAACTGCCAAACACATGCAGCAAATCCTGCAATCAATGGGCTTGAAAAAGATGTTCCATATAAATTTTTTAAACCATTTTTTCCAGCAGCTACCACATTACCATAAGCAACTACATTGGGTTTGAGCCTTTTATCGAATGTAGGGCCAAAAGAACTAAATTTAGAATGATAATTTGTATAGGGATCAATACCCCCAACTGAAAGAACACTATCAGCATCAGCAGGGGTTGCAACAAATTTCCATTTACTGGAACCTTCGTTTCCATTTGAATTAATAACCAGAATTCCTTTTGCTGCAGCCAGATTTGCTGCTTTTACCACAAAGCTGGTTTTTCCATCCATTTGATCTACAAAATACCTGTGATGTGTATATCCTAACGAACTATTAATGATATCGGCTCCATTTTTGTCTGCCCATTCAGCTGCTGCAAGCCAGTTTTCCTCCTCAAAGAAAGGTTCAGTTATTACCTCGGTCCTTGCCAATAAATATTCTGCTCCAGTTGCTAAACCAATATTTAATGTATCAATTATACCACCAATGCACGACATTACAGAGGTACCATGTGTTAAAAAGTCATAAACATTCTCCCGCTCCTTAACAAAATCCCAGGTTTTAACAATTTTATTGTTTTTTCTTATGTGATCAAAAGCAGGATTTGTATCAACAGTTGAAAAGCCCCCGTCTAAGATTGCAATCCTCACTCCTTTTCCATTAATTTGGTTATCAATAAACATATCACCCTGTAGTCGCATGATTTGATTCTTTAGTAAGTACATATCATTCTCCGGTATATCTGTTTTATAATTAATATGAACCGGGTGAGTTTGTAATAAAACGGGTTGAATATCTTTAACAAATCGTAACTTAAGAACTTTCTCTATCTCATCTTTCGATGCAATTACCACAATTGAGTTTAACCATCTGCTTGTTTTCCCCAGGCCGGTAACTAGTTTCTTAACTTTATCAATATAGAAATCATTAACCGGGTAATCGGTAATATCATTTAATGGATAAGCAATTTTTATTCTTCGTTCTATTGCTTTAACATCAAAATATTCAAAAGGATCAAAAACTACATTGTCTTTATCAGTAAAGGTAACCCAATACCTTTCTTGAGTAAGGCCTGATATTGAAATTACCAGCAGAGAAAACAATATTAACCATTTCTGATATCGCATAGTGTTTTACTGCTTTTCAATTAAAACAACGGCATAAACAGAAACACCATCTTCCTTTCCAACAAAACCAAGTTTTTCAGTAGTAGTTGCTTTTATTGATACATTTTCAGTATCAGTTTTTAAAAGTTTAGAAAGTACTTCTTTCATTTCGGGGATAAATTCCGCAATTTTTGGTTTTTGCAAACAGATTGTAGAATCAATATTTGATAAGGAATACCCTTTTTGTGTAACTAAATTCAATACCTCTTTCAGTAATATTTTACTGTCAATATTTTTATACTCTTCTGAAGTATCAGGAAAATGAAAACCAATATCTCTCAAATTAGCAGCACCTAAAAAAGCATCGCAAATTGCATGAATCAATACATCACCATCTGAGTGACCAACAGTACCCTTATTATGATTTATTTTTACGCCCCCAATTATAAGGTCTTCCCCAATCTTAAGTTGATGAACATCGTATCCGAAACCAACCCTGAAATGCATATTTTAGTTTTGTGTATTAAAGGCTTCAATATCAAATAATAATGTGAACCTTAATGTATTTTCAAGTGGATGGTGCTGAATGGTAGGAATTAGATATGAAACATCCAATCCGAATACGTTCATTTTGAGTCCAATTCCAAATGTGAAAAATTTCCGGTTTCCTTTAGTTGCATGTTCATGAAAATATCCTGCCCTGATTGCAAATTGTTTTGCATACCAATATTCAGCCCCAATTGAATATGTTATTTCTCTCATTTCTTCTTGAAAAACACTTCTGGAACTATCACTTTGCAACACTCCGGGAGCATCATAAAAAGATTGAAAAATTGAACCCGCAACCGAAATATCAGGTGATTTACCATATTCTATAACTTTGTTTCCTTCATCATCAATAGTATATTCAGGTGGTGTAGGTACCAATAGTTTATTTAAATCAGCTGTAAAAGCAATGGAATTGTATTCATCAATTTCCATCGTGAGGGCTCCTCCAAGTCGCAAATTCATCGGAATAAATACCTTGTTCTCTTCGGTATACCCAATTTTTCCTCCAAGATTTGAGATATTCATTCCAAAAGCCATTTTTGAATCATATCCTGTTAATATAATATCTTTTTGATAATATACTGAAACGTCAGCAGATCCTACAATACCCGGATGAGACTGTGTCCCTCCTACTTCTAAGTCTCCTGTAAGGTTTGAATATATAAACCGGCCGGCTAAGCTTGCAGAAATAACATCAGAAAATAACCTGGAATATGCCAAATCGAAACTAAATTCTTTGGGATCAAAATTTTTAATAACATTACCACCATAATCTGTAAATGTAATATTACCCAATGAAAAGTAAAGCATTGAAGCTGCAAAGACCTGACGGTCATCAACTTTCATATACCATGTTAAATAGGCTAAATTAATATCATTTACCAATTTACTCAACCATGGTGTATATGATATTGAAACTCCCATTTCTTTATCAATAAAAGCATATTTTGCAGGATTCCAATGCATTGAGTTAGCATCAGGAGTAGTAGCAACACCTGCATCTCCCATTCCACTTGCCCGGGAATCTGGTGAAATCATCAAAAGAGGAACTGCTGTAGTAATTGTATTCTCATCCTGACCAATAACATTCGATCCTGAATTATTTATATTGCTTTGTGCATAAATGCCAATAAAAACAAAATTTAAAATAAATGCACTAAATAATTTCCGATACGTTCGATAATTCATAACTAGTTTCTAAAAATTGCACAAATATAATGATTATTACTAAATTGATTTTTAAGATGCACACTGATTTCATTTCAGTACAGCATTATTTCAATATTACTAACTTTTCAAATTTTTCAACGTTCTTACCTTCAGGTGTTTGCACTTTAACACGATAAATATAAACCCCACGGCCAATTCTATCTCCATAATCATCTAAACCATTCCAAAAGATTGGTTCATTTCTAAACCCTGTAGTATTAATAGTTTGACTGATTGATTTCACAAGTTTTCCTGTAACAGTAAATACCTGAACAATTACATCAAGATCAGTATTTGGTTGATTATGGTCAAAATAAAATGCTGTTTCAGTAGTAAACGGATTAGGGTAATTAAATACATGGTTTAGCGCTAAATCTTCAGACTCAACAACTATAAAATCTAAAAATTCTTCAGCAGGATTATTATAAATGTCCCAAACTTTAAGTTTCATATTATGATTACCTTCTTCTATACCTGAAAGAACATATTCAATCCTGCCGCTTTTATAACTATCAAGATCAGCTTCATAATAGTCATTCAGCACTAATACATTACTGGTATTATTATCCAAAGTAACAGTTATATCATGACCTATTCCATTACCTACAGTATTAATACCTGTAGAGTCAGTTAATATTGCTAATATCATAGGTTCACTGTTTGTAGTACCACCATTTATAAAATTCTCATCATTTAAATACAATTCAACCTGAGGGCCATAATTGTCCATTGTTACCGAATCACTTGACCCACCAATTGCTACATCACTGAAGTGACCTCTGGCATCATATTCATCGTTAGCAAAATAATACGATAATTTGCCATTTCCATAATTATATGAAATATCCCTGGGTACAATAAATTCAAAATCAAATCTGCCATTATTGACACTTACTTTTCCTTTATAAAGGATATTGTTTTGAATAGAATATGTTAAAGCAGGGAATCCATCATTGCTTAAGGTAGTTATTAACCTGGCCTTATCGAAAATTGTAGGATACAATATACCATTCGCAGTGTTTAAAATATTCCCCTCTATATCTTCTAAGTGGCCACATATTGTAACCTTACTTAAAGCATTAAGCGTATCAATCAGGGATACTAATGAATCGTTAATGTATTCAACAGATGTATCATTAATTTTATCAGTTTTCACCAGAAATTCAGGAATAGCTAATTGTAATGCCGGGTCGCCTAATAATGAAAAATTTCTTCTATTTGTAGTGTAAGGTAAACCTGTTTCTATTTTTGTTAATTTCACAATATCTCCAAGACGAAAATATTTACCATTCTCATCTTTTGTAAATACATGATCATAAAAATTGGTGTTTAAAGCATCATTTGAACCTGCATAAACTAAACGTGAAGTGGTTAGCATAGCTATTGCCCCACCTTCAGCATTATTCATTATGTACTCGCCTGCTGAAACTCTATTCTTATCATCATATCTTGAAAACTCACAGGTTGCTGTTATAAAAACAGGCAAATTACTGAAGTTTTCCCAACCCTTAATATCATTAACAGTAACTACTTGTTCATCAGTCAGTACCTTAGGATTTCCATGTCCGGTATAATTAATTAACAATGCCCCTTTTCGTACACGTTCATTAATAGCCCTGTTAACATCAGGGTATCTTTGCCCTCCTGGCGTAGATTCCTGAGGATAAGCATCAAGATAGATTTTATCAATATTGAATACAGGGTAATTATTCTCAATCGTAACAGAATATTTATCTGCATCAGACATATGGAATGTCTGGCCATCATCCGAATCATCGGCTATAAAGCAAATTACATTGCGCCAATCGCCAAATGACTCAATGCTATAGTAACTTTCAATTTTATCGATCATGGTTTGAGCATCTGTAGCACTCAAAACAGGGATTCTTCCAATACCAATATCAAGCCTTCCATAACTTCCTCCTTCATCTTCATGAAGTAATCCGAAAAAATCATCCGTAACAAAAGATTGAGAATAATGAAATGAATTATCAGACTGATATGTAAGCAAGTAATTTGTATTTGTAATTGAACTGGGCCGATTATCATATGATCCATCTCCAAACAATAATAAATATTTAAGTTTGTTTGAACCAGTCTTAAGATACATATGCCTGACAAAATCTCTAATTGCAGATACATCAGGCATTCCTGATGAATATTCATTATAAATTTGTTCAGGATCAACAATTACTGAACTCAAATCATCATTGTTTTCATGAAAGCTTGAAATCCATGATGCATAATCATAAAGTGCAGGTTTTACCACAATAATCATATCACATATTTCTAAACCATGCAAATTTTGATTTTCTATTTCTTCATAATTGCTAACTGATAAATATGAACTGACATCAAAAGCAATAAATTCTTTTAAAGTATCGGTTTGAATCTTGAAACCCGAAGTGTTTTCAACTAAATTTAATTCAATATTTTTTGGATTTGTTGGCTCTGTGATATCCCAGACTTTAAGGTTACTATTTGAATTACCTATTCTAAATTCTGAAACATTGTCAATTCCAACAGAATTAGCATCTCTAAAATGAAGTTGACTACCAGATAAAAGTAAACTTCGTCTTACATTTAACTCCAGGTAATTCAACCATCCCTCTGAGGAATTATCTGTTGGATTATAATTTAAAATTAAACTTATATCATCTCCATTTGTAATAAAGGATGTTGTACCATTACTTTCCTGTACAAACTGTCCGGTATGCGTTCCCAAATTAACACAATCAATTTTCACATTTTTTGTTTGATTACCTATGATAATATCAAATGAACTCTTTTCATACTCTTTAGATGATCGAGCTACCAAACTGTACGATACATTAATTGGCTGAGTATATACCCTATCAGGAAAACCAAATGAAAAATCGTAACTTAACAAGCTATAAAAATGCTCGCCTAACCATTTTTTTCCTGACCGGATCAAATTAGTTTCTTCTACTTCATAAACATCATAATCATTAAATGTAGTAACAATATTATCTGCAGCTATACTTACAACATCCTGATTTCCAATGCGTTTACCAGCACCTATATCGGTAGTTAAAAAATAATAAGAATAATTTGAGTACAAATGCCTGTGAAAGTTAAACAGGCCATTTGGTTCATCATATTTCCATATGTTCGGTGATCTACCATAAAACAAGATATAGTCTCCTTCATCAAAACTTCCGTCACCACCATCATGCAGATAAATTGCATTTTCAATTAGATCATCTGGCCTGTAATCTGCATTATTAGTTGATAGTATACCTGAGCTATTCCCATAAACTCTAATATTCAGGAGATTAGTAAGCCCCATATCAGATAACTCATTGTAGCTAAGTTTATAAATACCGGTTGTTTTAATAGCAATCTTAATCCATTTACCCATATTTAAAATGGAGCTATTTTTCCAATTTTTTAACTGTAAGCTTTTAATATTGGATTCAATTAACTTAACATTTATTGTAAAATTCAGCAATTTTAAAAAATTCTCTGTTTGTTCATTTCTTTTAATCGGAATGAAAAATATTTCTAAATAACTATTATTTCCAGCTTCAGTTATTTTGTATTTAATTTCAATTTTAGATAAATCATAATTCCAATTCCTAATAATTTTATTCTCATTCTCAAATGCTAATTTATATTCCTCGTTTGAAAAAAAAATACTTTGAACCGCTTTATTGATGCCAATTTTCCGTTTTGTTATATAATATGGAATTGGATAATCATTCTCAAATACAATATCAACTCCATTAAAGTATAATGTCTCTTTTTCCCTAACATTTTCGTAAACAGAGTCTTTCCAGTTAATATTTTCGCTAATTTCCAGTTCTTGTGAATAAATAAAATTTGAGAATAGAAGAAATAATATAGTTATCCTTTTCATTAATTTAAAAAACGTAATTTTATTATGATAATTTGAAAAGCACATCAACTTTCAAGCAAAACGCATACCTGATCTTTTTATTGTAATGAAATATACAATGTGAAATTAACATACAATAAATAGTAATATTACGAATAGAATAGTAACTACTAATTTATATAATTTCAAAGATATTATTCGTTAATATTTTAATAATCAAAGAATATCACTACTGACCGACTAAATTAAAAAAAAGAAGGGTACTTCCATATGGTTTCCCCTTCATGTTGTAAATTTGTTTTACCACAAACACATTAACAACATGGATAAAAATAATGAA
>DAOVJU010000190.1 GCA_030632095.1 Chlorobiota bacterium | reverse complement strand
CTTGATGTCAGGGAGTTATGAACCAATAGCTGCAAAATGGGTTAAATAATCAGGTGTAGTCAATAAATGCTTATGATTGGTAATTGCAATACCGGTTTTTATTCCAAGATCTTTAATGAATTGTGCACCGGCCTCAAAAAATAAGGTAATAAGTATAAAAGAAAAAAGTAATTTTAACTTCATCTGTCTATAATTATATAATTAATTGTTATGCAACTAACTATTCAAAAAGGAAAACATAATCTAATATACATATAAAGTAGCTTACAGCATTTTTGCTCAGAAACTAACTAAGTTACAAATTGATTCGATGGAATTCCATGATTTGAAGAAAAATTTTATAAGGAATTAAAATTGTTGATTGAGCTAATCATACTTTATTTTCATCCATTTCGGAAACTTATTTTTTACAGGATTTTTTCCATAAAAGAAATTGTCAAGATGAAGGGCTAAGTGTCTGAAAATTAAATTATTTTTTATGCCTTTTCTAACTATATTATGAAGTAAGTTATCTGGATGAGCATACGGACATACTTTTATGCATTTTCCACAATCGGTACCAACAGTACACCAATAGGTATAACACGATTCGGAATTAATCTTCCATCGATGGGTTCCATCTATGTTTTGCCTGTTTTCGAACGGTATGGCTTTACCAGGACAGCTTTCGGCACATTTTTTACATATTTTACAAAAATGCAAAAGGCTATGATCGATTTTTCTAATGCCGGTAACTAAAGGAATATCAGTAGTAATAACGGCAATTCGTACCCGCGGCCCAAGTTTTGGTGTCATTAAAAGCCCCATTCTTCCTATTTCTCCAAGTCCTGCATCCCTGGCTACTAACGGACAAATCAAATCATAATTACCATCAATATGAGCTTTTGCCGAATAGCCTAATTCCCTGATGAATTTTGCGATTTGCACGGCTACAGTCCCAGCCCTTAAATATTGTTGTGCACTTTCAAATACCTCAGGGGCATCGGGTGCAGTATCAACATTGAATTTGTCCATCTCAACCGTAAATGCAATAGCATATTTATGATTATTTATAATTGAATTTCCATACTTTTCCCCTCTTCCTTTAACTGAATATATATGATAACTTTTTAATGTGGTAAAACCAAGATCTATTGCCCCGAGTTTTTTGCCCCAGTTTTTTATATAATTTGAAATTGACTTATTATCAATATTGGTTTTTACAGAATTTATTTCGCCATCAACAAAATCCTTAAAGGCTGCAACGGTATAAAAACTTGCTTCAGATGAGGCAAAGATTACAGGATCGTAAATTGGCGCTTTTGGTGATAGCAAGCCTGGTTTTGTTCTGAATTTATCATCAGGTTTCTTCTTATCCGGATTTTCGGAGTAATATTTATTATACCTGTCAGAATCTGGTTTTAATTCTTTTCTTGAGAACATTGTATCTCTTTCATCATGCTGGATAAAAGGCATATCGTTCAATTCAGGAAATTTACCTTTGTATGGAATTATAATTAATGCAAAAAAATGAATAGTAACTATTAGTAAAGTGCCTGATATTATTATTGAAAGGTTGAATTCAATGAAATATGAAAAAGTGAAAAGTGCTAACAATAGCCAGGATATTACAAAAAATCTGAGTGCAGCCTTTTTTTCATGTTCAAAAACTGAAACAAATGCTGCTATATTGAATATTAAAAACAGTGATATACCAATAATCATATTTACTATAGCAATTTCTTCCATGTTTATGTTTTACAATCCTGATTAATTCATAAGTTTTCGTTATAAGAATTGAAAGTACCAATAGAATTCTTTCGAGTAAAATTATTCAATTATTCCCTTTCAATTTGCTTCAAACAAATTTAATATACTTTTTTCATATTTCATAAAAGGCAATTAAAGGCTTATTATATAGCCTCTTTTTGCTTTAATCAGGCAATATGTGGTAAAATTATTGCGTTATATATTTATATAAACTCTTAAAACTTAACAATATGGAACGTAAAAAATCTCCAAATTTTGATTTGGAAAAACAAAGATTTACCTTTTTTCAAATTGGTCTGGTTATAAGTCTGGCAATAATATTACTGGCTTTTCAATATTCAAGTCCAAAAGGTGAAATTAAAGAATTAACAAATACAATTGGTGAGGTTCCTGAAGATCTATATATTCAACGTACCTGGCAGGAAGACAAACCAGAACCAAAAATCAATAAAATTAAACCAAAAGATGTTTTTGAAATCATTGAAGACGACAGAGACCTGGATGAAGAATTTGAAATTGAAGATACAGAAGTTGATCAATTAACAGAAATTATAAGTTATGATTTCCCTGAAGAGGAAGCAGTTGATATAATAGATTTTTTTAAAGTTGAAGATCAACCGAAATATCCGGGTGGTATGAATGAATTCTTTAAATTCATTTATTCTGCTATTGAATATCCAGAAGAAGCGATTGAAAATAAAATTGAAGGAACTGTCTTTATTGGTTTCGTTATTAACAAAAAAGGTAAATTAGAAGATGTTGAATTAGAGCGAGGAGTGCATAATTCTTTAGATAATGAAGCTATAAGAGTAATTAAGTTGATACCCGATTGGATTCCAGGTAAGCAGAGAGGTAAACCTGTAAGTGTAAAATTTGTCATACCTATAAAATTCAAATTAAATTAGTTCGTTTTTAAGTATCTTTAGCCCCGATTTACGAATGATGATTTTTTATTGATTATTTATTATTCATTAGTTGTTACTCTCTAAGAAATCTTAAACATTCTATTAGTTATCAGCAATTTACAATTGTCATGATTAACGAATAATAGAAAGATATCTTAAATAATCAGTAAAAAACAGAAAATCATAAATTTTATATCGGGGGTTTTTTGTTGAACAGGGAAAGATTTATGGCAGAATTAATTGAAATTAAGAAAAAAGTTGACGAAACAGTATTAATAGGAGTAGTTAGCAAAGACCAGAAAGAAAGTAAAGTAATTGAATATCTTGATGAACTCGCTTTTTTAACTGAAACAGCAGGTGCAATTGTAAATAAAAGGTTTATTCAAAAACTGGATTATCCAAATCCGCGAACTTTCGTGGGAACCGGAAAATTAGCCGAAATTGCAAGTTATGTCAATGAGAAAAACATTGACCTTGTAATTTTTGATGACGAACTTTCACCATCACAATTACGGAATATTGAACGAATTCTTAAACGAAGAATACTTGACCGTACAAATCTTATCCTGGATATTTTTGCTACAAGGGCACAAACCGCCCATGCAAAAGTACAGGTTGAATTAGCCCAATATCAATACTTATTACCCCGGCTTACCGGAATGTGGACACACCTTGAACGTCAACGCGGGGGAATTGGCCTTCGTGGACCCGGGGAAACTGAAATTGAAACCGACCGCCGGATTATAAGGGATAGAATTGCCAGGCTGAAACAGCAATTAATAAAGATTGATAAGCAAATGGCTACACAGCGAAAAAACCGTGGCAAGATGGTCAGGGTTGCATTAGTTGGATATACAAATGTTGGCAAATCTACATTAATGAATTTACTAAGCAATTCCGATATTTTTGCTGAAAACAAACTATTTGCAACTCTTGATACAACTGTAAGGAAAATTGTAATCGAAAATTTACCATTTCTCTTGTCTGATACGGTTGGATTTATTCGAAAATTGCCTCATAGCATAGTAGAATCGTTCAAGTCTACATTGGACGAAGTAAGAGAAGCTGATATATTATTACATATAGTTGATATTTCACATCCCGGTTTTGAAGAACAAATAAATATAGTAAACGAAACACTTCACGAAATAAATTCAACTCAAATACCTGTTTCCATGGTATTTAACAAGATTGATGCATACCAATATGTGAAGAAAGATGAAGACGATCTCACCCCAAAAACAAAATCAAACTATAGTTTAAATGACCTGAAAAATACCTGGCTGGCAAAAGACAACAATAATAGTATTTTTATTTCTGCTATTAAGAAAGAAAATATTGATGAGTTAAAAGCACTACTTTACAAGGAAGTTAAAGAAATTCATACTAAACGTTACCCTTATAATGATTTATTATACTAACTAAATGATTTATAATGATTCATAATCATTTATATCTCTACTTAATACTTTTTTCAGGAGCCATTCTACTTAAACCTGTATTAAGTATTTCACAAAACTTAGTGCCAAATGCTGATTTTGAAATCTTCATCTCTTGTCCACCATCATTAACCAATAAACCACGTTTTGAGTTGATCCCTAACTGGACATTACCAAGCATGGGAACATCAGATTATTTCAATAAATGCAGCAGGAACTCCGGTGTTCCAAAAAACTCAATGGGTTATAGAGATGCCCAAAGTGGCTATGCATATACCGGACTAATAACCATGATGCATTTTGACACAACCCGGCAAAACAATACAAGGGAATATCTGCAAACAAAATTCACTCATAAATTAATTAAAAGCCAAAAATATTTTATTCGCTTATTTTATGCTTTGGCAAATTCTTCAAAATACAGTACAGATCGATTAGGTGTTTATATCTCATCCGAAATGCTTGATTCATCAAAATATATCGGGCATTTGCCTTTTGTTCCTCAAATTGAAACCAAAGAAGGAGTTTTCGTTTATTCTCATAGTGGATGGAGTGAGTTAAGCGGATATTTTATTGCAAAAGGAGGTGAAGAATATATGATCATTGGAAACTTCAGAGATAACAAAATAACAAAATGGAAAGACAACCCGGGAGGTTCCGATATTATCTCTTATTATTATATTGATAATGTCAGATTAACAAGAGTTATTGAAGATCACGATAAGGAGCTTCTGAATCTTATTACAATGGAAAATAAAATCCGATTACAAAAAGAAAGATATATATTTAATCCTGATACGGAATATATGACAAACAACTGGTATGTTTTTGAAAACATAAGTTTTGATTTTAACAAATATGAAATAAAAGATCATGCATATGAAGACTTAGATAGAATTGTAAAAACAATGATCATTAATCCTTCATTGAAAATTGTTATTTCCGGCCATACCGATTCAGTTGGTAGCCATAACTATAATCAAAAACTCTCTGAAGAACGGGCAAAAACCATAGCAGATTACATTATTAAAAATGGAATACCGCAATCGCGCATTAAAATTCTTGGATATGGCGACCAAAGACCTTTAAATGATAATTCAAACCTTCTGAAGAATGAAAAGAACAGAAGGGTTGAGTTTATGTTTTACTAGAGATTTTGAAGAACTTGGTAATATTTTTGTTTTAGCCTTTTAATCTTTTTTAGTAAAATAAAACTATATTCGCATCAATATAACTTATTGATTTTTATCAGTATATATTATGAGGAGACGCTTTTGGATCATCACCTTATTTGTTTTTGTATTATTAATAGTATTAAATACAAATGCACATTCTCAGAAGAATTATTTTGAGCAAACAGACATAAATTTATTTGAAAAAGACAGTTCGTTTTATTCTGATACCCTGAAAATTATAAAAAGTACTCTTGATCAATATAATAGCACTGCCGCTATAACTACACTTAATGAGGATGATTTCAATAAAGGAATTACTTTTTCGCCCGAAGAATTATTGATTGGCAAAATACCCGGATTGATCATAATTAATAAAGGTGGATCACCTCACGCAGAATCTTATATTCGCTTACGAGGAATAACCTCGCTTTTCACTTCCAACGATCCGTTATTTATTATTGATGGGGTGCGATTAGATAACACCAATTTCGTTGAGCTTCAAAATTCATTAAGTACAATTAATACGAATGATGTTGAGTCAATTACAATACTTAAGGATTTGGCTTCACAAACTATTTATGGAAAAAGAGGAGCGAATGGAGTGATCATAATTAACACAAAAAAAGGAAAGAAAAATGAATCTTTTCAAGTTAATTACAACATACAGGCTATTTATAACAAATTAACAAGAACTTACGATGTTTTTTCATCAGAAGATTTTCGCAATTTGATAGAGCAAAGAGCAGATAATGAATACATTCCATCTATTGCAGAAAATCTGCTAGGCAATGCTAATACCAACTGGCAAAAAGAAATTTTGTCAAATTCAGTAGGGCAAAATCACAATTTATCTTTTCAAGGTGGTATTAAACAATTACCTTATTATGCCAGTATAGGTTTCTTAAACCAAAACGGTTTACTGGAAACAGATGAATTTAATAGAACCAATTATTCACTTAGCTTAACTCCTGATTTTTTCAAAAACCATTTAAACATTCGCTTTGACATTAAAGGAATGCAAAATAAAAACAGATATGCGAACCAAAGAGCGTTGAATAATGCTGTAGTTTTTGATCCAACCCAGCCTGTATATGATGAAACAAGCCCTTATGGGGGTTACTTTACATGGACAAATAACATGGGTTATCCAATGTCTATTGCAACTTACAACCCGGTAGCATTAATTAATTTAACCAATGATAGAGCAGAAATTAACAATAGAATATTAAGCTTTTTACTTAAATATAAATTGCATTTCCTACCTGATTTTAAATTTACTCTTCGAAAAGTTCGTGAAAAATCTAACCTTGACGGAACTCTAGAAGTACCAAATAATGCAGCATGGTACTACGACCCATTTACAAATGACGGTGGAAGAAAAAGTAATTATATCCGTGATTATCAAAGCGATATTCTTG
>DAOVJU010000105.1 GCA_030632095.1 Chlorobiota bacterium | reverse complement strand
GGTTATAGTTATTTAATTTTTGAAATAAAGTATCAAATTCTGTTGAGCCGGCATTTTTACTAATACAATAATTGTCAATTTTTGTATAGTTGTTTAAATAAGCCTGAAACGTTGTAGTTTTACCATTTCCAATTGCAACACTGGCAATTTTCAGTGTATCCGGTCTTTTCAGGGGAATAATATCATTTTTGTTTCTTAATAAAGTTAATGAAGATTCAACAAGTTCAATGTTTTTCTTTTTCCCGTCAATATCATTTAAATCTTTGGTAAGGCCATCAATTTCAACAGGTACGTAATTATTCAGGCCAAACCATTTTTTAGCAAAGAGTATTTTCTTGCAACTATTTTCTATATCTTCTTTGCTTATATCACCATTTTCAATAGCTTTCAGTACATTCTCGATGGCCTGGTCCATATTTTCCGGGAAAAGTAAAACATCATTACCGGCTTTTATGGCCTCAACATTTATTACACCTGGTCCGTAATGTTCTCTAACACCTTTCATATTAAGTGCATCAGTGAATATTAACCCCTTAAAGCCTAAATCTTCCTTCAGCAAATCATTCACAACATTCCTTGAAAGGGTAGAGGCTTTATTTTTCGAAGTATCTAGTGATGGGATGTATAAATGGGCAACCATTATTCCGCCTATACCCTGGTCAATTAGTTGTTTGAAAGGATATAATTCAAATTCTTCTAAATGCTTTCTGCTATGATTTATTATTGGTAATGTTTTGTGTGAATCAGAATCGGTATCACCATGTCCGGGAAAATGTTTTCCTGTAGCTAATATTCCATTATCCTGCAATCCAAGCATATATGCATAACCTTTTCTGGCAACATTAATCTTTGATTCCCCAAAAGACCGGTAATTGATCACCGGATTATCAGGATTGTTATTAAGGTCAATTACCGGAGCAAAGTTTATATGGACACCAAGTCTTTTAAGTTGAAATGCAATTTGTTCACCCATTTCGTAAATAAGCTGATCGTCTTGTATTGCCCCAAGCATTAATTGTTTAGGGTATTTAATAGTACTGTCAAGTCTCATTCCTAATCCCCATTCAGCATCCATAGCGATCATTAAAGGTGTTTTGGATAAAGATTGATAGTAATTGGTAAGTTTTGCCTGGCTTTCCGGTCCACCCTGGAAAAAAATTAACCCTCCAATCTTTTTTTCAACAATAAGATCTGCAATCATTTTAATGTGGGAAGAATCCCTATTCGAATAGGCTGCAACCATAAAAAGCTGTGCAACTTTTTCTTCAAAACTTAGTGATTGGAAAACAGAGTCAACCCATTCATCGCTTTCAATTAAAAATTCAGGATCATTTGATACTTTAACCGCTTTTTTAGATTTGAATGACAATAATAAAAAACTAAAAGCTAATATTGATATTATTAAAAAGTATGTTTTTGATTTGGTTTGAACCATTATTTGATCATTGTTATTTGCATTGTAACAAAAGTACATTCTTAGATTAAGACGAAAAAACAAAAACCCAAAGAAATTATAATATCATTCGAATTTCCTTCTTTTCATTATATATTTGTAAAGATGGATAAAAGAAAACCAAAAATTATTATTTCTGTTATTAATGATCTTGTAACAGATCAACGGGTGCATAAAGTAGCACAAACGCTTCATATGCAAGGATATGATGTATTACTGGTTGGAAGATTATTAAAAGAAAGCTTATCCTTATCAAAACGGGATTACCAGACAAAAAGAATGTCTTTAATTTTTACTAAGGGGTTATTTTTTTATGCTGAAATTAATATTCGTCTGTTTTTGTATCTTTTATTTTATAAATTTGATATAGCGCTTTCAAATGATTTGGATACACTGCTGGCAAATTTTTTAGTATCAAAAATAAAAAGAAAGCATTTAGTGTATGATAGTCATGAAATTTTTACTGAAGTCCCGGAATTGATTAATCGCTCATTTCAAAAAAACTTCTGGAAAAGGATAGAAAAAAGTATATTGCCAAAACTAAAATATACATATACGGTAAATCACTCCGTTGCAAACTATTACAATAGTGAATATGGAATTAAAATGCAAGTTGTAAGAAACCTGCCAAAAAGTGCAAATTCATTTAGTGAAACTGATAAAATAAGTTTTGAAAAAAGAACAAAAACTATTGTTTACCAGGGAGCACTTAATATTGGCAGGGGATTGAAGTTAATAATAAATGCAATGCAATACCTTGAGAAAGTGCAATTGGTGATAATTGGGGATGGCGACATAAAAAATGAATTAGTAAATATGGTTTATGACCTCAAACTGTCTGATAAAATTAAATTTTTGGGTAAAATACCTTTTAATGAATTAAAATCATTTACTGTTAAGGCTGATTTAGGAATTTCGCTGGAAGATAACCTTGGCTTAAATTATTATTTTGCATTACCAAATAAGATTTTTGATTATATTCATGCCGGTATTCCTGTTTTAGCTTCCGATTTACCTGAAATAGCAAATCTTATAAATAAATATAAAATTGGTATTGTTACAAAAACAAGAAACGCCAAAGAACTTGCTAATGTTATAACACATTTTTTTAGTAATGACAATAAATATAAAGTTTGCAAGAATAATACATTAATAGCAAGAAAGGAATTGTGCTGGGAAAATGAAGAAAAAATAATCATTGATATGTTTAATTCATTAAAAGTTAATTAGTGAAAATGATCCTTATTTATACAGAGAATAGGTCTGATCGTTTAGAATATATTGCTGAATTTATATTTAATAGTGTATTGAATGTAGAATTTATCATTACAACAGAAGAAAAAAAGGTCAAAAAACATAAAGACCCTGTAATTAATTATTCAAAAAGGCCAGATATTGAAGGAATTAATATTATTCCCCGTGAATTATTGTTTGACAGGAAAATCAAAAATATCAAAATAGAAGTGTTTAAATGGAATGGTAATAAAGCATTTTTTAAGTCAAACAATGAAAAAGGGATTCCTTTTGATATGTTCTCTGCAAGTTTTTACTTAATAAGCAGATATGAAGAATATAATAGTTCTTCCAGTGATAAATATAACCGGTTTAAAGCAGAGGATTCAGTGGCGTACAAAAATGGATTTCATGATTTACCTGTTGTTGATATATGGGCTTATAAACTCAAGGATATTATACAGAAAAAATACCCTGAATTTAAATTTCCTGAAAGAAAATTTACTTTTATTCCAACAATTGATATTGATAATGCCTGGGCATATAAATACAAAGGTGCTTTTAGAACATTTGGAGGAATGGCAAGATCAATCTTTAAGTTTTATTGGGGAGATTTATTTCGAAGAATAAATGTCCTTTTATTTAGGAAAACCGATCCTTATGATAACTATGAATTAATTGAAAAGCTACATGCTAAATACAAATACGACTCAATCTTTTTTTTCCTTTTGTGTAATAATGGAAAGTATGATACCAGTCATGAAATAACAAACAAAAACTTCAGGAAATTAATAAAGGAAATAAGTAAAAAAAATCATGTAGGGATACATCCATCATATACTTCAAATAGTAAAGTATCATTGATTAAGGAAGAAACAGCCACTCTTGCCGGTATTATCAATAAAAAAGTTAAACGCAGTAGAAATCATTTTTTGCGCATCCGGGTTCCGCAAACATTTAATGCCTTAATAAAAATTGGAATTGAAAAGGATTATTCTGTTGGCTTTAGTTCGCAAAGTGGATTTAGATCCGGAACTTGTACTCCATATAAGTTTTATAATTTAAAACGTGATATTGTTACAGAACTTGAAATTATTCCTTTTCAAATAATGGATGCTACTTTAAAGTTTTATTTAAAATTAAAGCCAAATGATGCAATTGAACATATTAGAACAATTATAAAGGAAATAGTAAAAGTAGATGGCACTTTTGTAAGTGTTTGGCATAATGAATCATTATCTGGTAAAGGAATTTGGAAGAATTGGAGGTTTGTATATAAGGAATTGTTAGATGAATGTTTTAAATATCTGAATTAATCCAGTTAGAAGGAATTTAATGAAAATTGTACATTTAGAACATAAAAATATTAACAAATATAAATGGGATAATTGCATACGCCATTCCTTTAACGGAATTGTATATGCTTTCAGTTGGTATCTTGATAAAGTTTGCGACGATTGGGAAGCATTAATACATGGTGACTATGAATTAGTTATGCCTTTACCACAAAGTGTAAAATACAAAACCTGTTTTTTAACACAACCTTTTTATACGCAACAATTAGGGATTTTTTCAACTAAACGATTAACCCAAAGTACAATAAACGAATTTATTGAGGCAATTCCCGGGAAATATAAATATGTTGATATTAATTTAAACACTTATAACAACATTGATACTGAGAAATTCAATACGACTCAGAAAATCACATTTGAGCTTGATCTTATTGAGTCATATCCAAAAATTGCAAGAAAATATTCAACAAATGCCAGGCGTAATTTAAAAAAAGCTATTAAGAATAAAGTTTCAATAGTTAATAACATAAGTGCGATTGAACTGTTAAACTTAAAAAAGGATAATTCTGTTGTTCCTTATAGTGAAAAAATTTTGTCTGTTGCACGAAAAATTATCTCAATAGGATTTATTAAACATATTGGAAAAATATATGGAGCTTTTACACAAAATAATACACTTTGTGCGGCAGCTTTTTTTATTTCATCGCATAATAAAGCAATATATCTTATTGGATCATCAACGCCTGAAGGTAAAGAAACAGGTGCTATGACACTTATTATTGATAAATATATCAGAGATCATGCTGAAAAAAATCTTACCCTCGATTTTGAAGGTTCAAATATTGAAAGTATTGCTCGTTTTTTTAAAGGGTTTGGTGCGAAAAAATGCACTTACTTAAATCTGAAACGAAACAATTTACCCTGGTATTTAAGATTATTTAAACTTTAATATAATGCTTAAGTTTTTATTGAAAACAAATATTGCAGCAAATATTACACTCAAAAGATTAATTAAGTTGAGTGGCAAAAAGATTATCTTTCCATTTTATCATACTGTAAGCAATAAACCATTGGTTCATTTGCGTCATCTTTATGCTATTAAAAGCGAAAAGGAATTTATTAAAGACCTGGAGTACTTACTTAAGTATTACACGCCAATAGAGCCCAATAAATTAAACCAGGTTGACAAATTGAATTCCGGCCAAAAAAATTATATGCTTTTGAGTTTTGATGATGGTTTAAGTGAGATTTATAATGTTGTTTTACCAATTTTAAAACGATATTCGGTACCAGCCATTATATTTATAAATACTGCTTTTTTGGATAATAAACATCTGTTTTACAGAAGCATGGCAAGTATACTCGTTGACCATTTAAAGAATAATGAAATTAGTGATACGAAATTTAATATGATAAAAAGCATTTTAATGCGTAATGGATATCTGCAAAAAAATATAATTGATGCAATACTTCATATTGAATATTTCGATAAGGATATATTGGACATTATCGCCGAAATAGTAGAGGTTAATTTTAATACATACCTTGAAGATAAGAAACCTTATCTGACCTCAGAGCAAGTGAAAGAAATATTAAATGAGGGCTACTTTGTCGGTTCACATAGTATTGATCATCCTCCGTTTTATAAATTAAGTTTTTATGATCAGGTAATTCAAACTAGTGAAAGCTTGAGAATTCTGAAAAATAAGTTTGAGTTAAAGGAATTGTTTTTTTCTTTCCCTTTCACTGATTTCGAAGTATCAAAAAAATTATTTGAACGAATTCAAAACGATCAGGAAAATGCAGTTAAGTATTCTTTTGGAACAGCAGGCTTAAAAAATGATGATATTAGTAATCATTTTCAACGTATCCCAATGGAAGTAGGTGATTATCCTGCTGAAAAAATAATAAAATCAGAGTATTTGTATTATCTTTTTAAAGCTCCGTTTGGAAAAAATACCATTAAAAGAAAATAGGACTTTATGAAAATTATTAAATTTACTTCATGTACATTTTTCTTTTTATACATTTTAGTTTCGTTATTAAAAGCGCAACCAAAAATTCCTGGTGTATATAAGAATTTGGTATATGGTGATGATGAAGTGCTTTATTATCAGATAGATATAGGATATATTCCAGCCTATGAACAAGAAGAGCTATATCCACTTGCTAAAATGATGGGTAATCCGAAAGGAACTAAAACCGGATTAATTTTTAATTTTAAGAATAAGGATCTTAACGGAACGCTTTATTATGGTTTTATTCCTTATGGCGATTCAAAACATCCATACCCTGTATATTTCCACTCTAGTTCACAAATAAGAGAAGGTAAAGCTGAAATTAATATTCTATCGAATTTATCAGGGAAATACGATATGGTAGAATGGCAAAAAAATGCACGGGGAACACTTGGATACAGAATTTTGAATGAAAAGGGTGAATTTATTTACGATGGCAAAATTACATTTAAAGGAACCGGTCCGTTTGATATTGACCATACAATTATTGAAGGCCCTTTTATTAATTTACTTCAGCCTGATGGAGCTACTATTTCATTTACTACGAACTTTAAGTCAATGGCCAGGATACTGGTAAATAAAAAAGAGTTTTTTGATAAGGAAAAAACAAAAATCCATGAAATTGAAATAGTTGGCCTGAAACCTGGTACAGAGTATAAGTATGCAATATTATTGGTTGGAGGGGGCAAACAAACGTTTTCTTTTAAGACTGCACCGGAAAAAGGATCCCGAAAACCATTTATTTTTGCCTATTGCAGCGATTCCAGGAATGGACAGGGAGGAGGTGAAAGAAACCTGTTTGGTGCTAATTATTACATTATGAAAAAGATAATGGCGCTAACAAAATATAAAGATGCCAGGTTTATGCAGTTCTCAGGCGATTTAATTGATGGCTACCTGGTAAATGAATCTGAAATAGATCTGCAATATGCCAACTGGAAAAGATCGGTTGAACCTTTTGCACATTATTTACCGGTTTATACATCCATGGGAAATCATGAAGTATTATTACATGCATTTGTTGACACGAACGATTGTTTCATTCGAATTGATAAATTCCCTTTTGATAAAAACTCTGCAGAAGCTGTTTTTGCAAGGAATTTTGTTAATCCGGTTAGCGAATTGAAAAGTGAAGACGGGGCTTATTATGATCCAAATGAGAACATGACCGACTTTCCAGGCTATGAAGAAAATGTTTATTACTATAGCTATGATAATATTGCAATGCTTGTATTGAATTCTAATTATTTATTTGCTCCCGATTTAATATCATATCAAACATTAGGAGGAAATCTACATGGTTATATTATGGATAATCAGTTAAAATGGCTGGAAAATACATTGTATAAGTTTGAAAACGATTCTTTGGTTGATCATATATTTGTAACACTTCATACTCCTGCATTTCCAAATGGCGGGCATGTTACTGACGATATGTGGTATAATGGCAACAATGCACCGAGGCCATATATTAACGGAAATCCGGTAAAAAAAGGCATTATTGAGCGAAGGGATGAATTCCTGGATATTATAATCAATAAAAATTCAAAAGTTGTTGCTTTACTAACAGGTGATGAGCATAATTATAACCGCTTAAGAATTTGCAAGGAAATGCCAAAATATCCTGAAAACTGGCGGGGCGAAAAACTTGAAATTACAAGAGATATATTGCAAATAAACAATGGTGCTGCCGGCGCTCCTTATTACGCGCAGGAACAAACTCCATGGACAGAATTTGTATCGGGGTTTACAACACAAAATGCTGTTGTATTTATTTATGTTGATGGAGAAAAAGTCTGGGTAGAAGTTTTAAACCCTGACACATTAGAATTGGTTGATAAGTTTATAATTAGCAAGTAATATATGTAATTTACAATTAAGGCATATAATGAAGCTTGTATCCTATAATTTTTATTGATTCTAAATTGCGCGAGATATAAAAAGTATTTTGGTTGTCAATTCTTCATTATGAAAGCAAATTATCTGTATTGCTTTTTTCTTTTTTTAAAATTTAAATATAATTATTTGAAAATATTTACATTAATTTTATATTTGTCATACTTATTTAGTTATCTGGTTAATTGGTTATTATAAAATAATTATGTTTGGGAAGGTATGAAATAGATTTCAGTTTCCAGTCTTAGGTTATTTATACAAATTGATTGAGTTTTTATTAAGCCAGTCATAATCTAATAGTTGTATTAATTGTACAGCTAAGTTTAGGGCGGCAAACCGGAATAATCCCAACTAAATTTAATTCTATTTCTGAATCTTCCTCATAATAAAGAGTTCGTTCGATAATTTGAATTTGGACTAATATGTTATATTTTTACATAAATATTAATGTTAACTATTTAAAAATAAACAACTTATTAAGAAGCATCAAACATAGTGACATAAGGGATATATCACTACCATTCACTATAGCTAGATGTTAGCGGTTATTCAAATTAGATACATCATATGGATATAATAAAAGGAATAATAGCAAGTTTAACAGCAGTAGGAATACTAACTATATTGAGAATGCTATATTTATATTTTAAGAAATATTTAAAATTCTCGCCTTTTAGAAAAATTTGGAATGACTTTGTGGATGGGGAGACAATTATCTTTTTAACTGGTAGGGATCAAAACAATACCATAAAAGTCAGTTTTAATGAAACGATAGCTGCTTTGAAAATAAAAGAGCTTCTTAAAATCCCAATGAATAAAAAAAAGCAGAAGATTTCAATTGAAACGGATTATTCAATAAAATTGGATAATAAAAATATTATCACTCTTGGATCCGAAAAAACTAATAAAATAACTAAATCAATATTATCTCAAATATCTGGCTATATAGATTATGATTATACTATTTCAAATGATTTAGTTATAAATAATGAAATATTTAAAAGTACCTATAAAGATAACTTTTTACATAAAGATTATGGATTAATTGTTAAAACTAATAGCCCATTTAATTCTAGTAAAAAGGTATTAATTATTGCTGGGAATCACGGT
>DAOVJU010000042.1 GCA_030632095.1 Chlorobiota bacterium | reverse complement strand
TAGTGCAACAATTTACTGAGAATGAATACAATTGTAAGGATACTGCTGAAATCAATATAGTAATTCATCCTTTACCTGAAATAATAACAAGTAATGATACATTAATATGTGTAGGAGATACCGCTAATATATTTGCATGGGGAGGTAATACATATGTATGGAATCCCGCCGGTAGTTTAACAAATCCGGAAATTTCTAACCCTGGCGCATCACCTTTAATTACAACATTATATACTGTTATTGGAGCCGATCAGTATGGGTGTACAAATTCTAATTCATTATTAATAACTGTCCAGCAAATGCCATATATTTATAACATTAGCGCAGATACTGCCGTTATCATTGGCGAATCGGTTAAATTGAAAGCCAGTTTTCTAAATGGAATGACATTCTATTGGTCGCCAGACATAAATATCTCATCAATTGATAGTCTTGAACCAATTGCCTTAATTGAAGAAGATATTATATATACTTTCTCCGTGATTGATAGTAACCAGTGTTTTACAATAACCCACGATGTTAATATTGAAGTAATTCTAGAATACAGTGTTGATTTGCCAACGGCCTTTGTTCCGGAAAGTTATCCTCCAAATAATATAATTAAGGTTAGAGGCTGGGGTATTTTTAATTTAATTGAATTCAGAATTTATAATCGTTTGAGCCAGGTTGTTTTTAAAACAGAAAACATTGATGAGGGATGGGATGGGACTTATAAAGGGAAAAAACAACCTGCAGGCACATACGGTTATATTGTAATAGTGGAATCATATGATGGTCAATTGCGTACAAAAACAGGAAGTTTTTTACTTCTCAGATAATTTTAAACTTTTTCGTTCTATTTTCACCTAAACCTATCAGGTCATTACTAAACCTGTCAGGTTGATTAAAACCTGATAGGTTGAAAAAAAACACTCCAATTCCCGACCAGACAGGTTTTTGCTCAACCTGTCAGGTCATCACCTCAAACGAACTATATCCAACAAACTCCTTTTCTTCAATTTCAACTTTTGTAACCTTTGAATACGGAGGACCTTGTCTGCACCATTCAAGAAACTCATTCACATTTTCTTCTTCACCTTCAGCTATTATATAAACCGAACCATCTCTATCATTACTCACAAATCCGCAAACATTATATCTTTCAGCGGCTCTTATTGTATGGTATCTGAATCCCACACCCTGAACAATACCTGAAACTTTTATTTCAAAACTTGAAATCATATTTTAAAGGCATACTTTACATAAGCAAATTAAACATTTATCAAACAAAATTGCTCTGTAATTAATATTAACAAATATAACAGCCAATCAAACTACAATTTACTGAAAATTTTGTCAACAATAGTATATTTGTGAAAGCTATAAAACATCAAAAAAAATTCAAAGGTAAAATGGAATTTTCAGAAATATTTAATAACCTGGTTGACGTAGTTGCTCCCAAAAAAAGTCCCACAAGCAAAATAATCATAAACTGGATTAAGAGTAATTAGTGCGTGTCTATAAAGTCAAGAGTTTGTTCAGAAAGTTCGAGTTCTAGGCTTGCGAAGCCTGAAAAATGGGAGTTTACTGTTGACAATAATTCATAATATAACATTCAAAATTCATCATTTCTTAAGTCTTTTATCTTAATTTACGTATATTAGTAAGGCTAAACTCAGGTTTTGATGCATAAAAAAGGAATAACATTATTAGTATTCTTTATTCTCTTTTCATTTTCATTAGGTTTTACTTCCGTAAATCCTGACAGCCTGCTTATACTTATTCCTTCTGCGCACGACACTATAAAAATAAATCTGTATAATCAACTATATATTTATTATCAAAACATGGATGGTGAAAAAAGCCTGGAATATATTAATGAAAGCCTTAAGATTGCAAAAAAAATAAATGACAAAAAACAAATTGGGCAAACATTACTCTACAAAGCACATATTTACGAAAGACGCGGTTTTATAGATAAAGCTATATCGTTCTATAACGAAGCATTAGATAACTATCTGGAAATAGAACACCAAAATGGTATATCCGCAACTTACAGTAACATTGGAGCTTCATATATTGATAAAGGTGATTATATGAAAGCCTTGAATTACATATTGAAAGCATTAAAAATCATTGAGAAAGCAGACACAAAAAATGATCTTGCAAGATGCTATAATAATATAGGTCTGATACATTATTACCAGGCCGATTACCAAAAAGCACTGGATTTTTATAATAAATCGCTTGAAATAAGAATTGAAATCGACGATAAAGATGGTATTGCCCTGGCTTACAACAATATAGGTATTGTGTATTTTTATCAGAATAAACTGGATAAGGTACTTGAGTACTTCTTTAAATCATTAGAGATATATGAAGCGTTAAATGATTTGCGCGGACAATCCAGGCCACTCTTTAATATTGCTGAAATTTACTCTGAACAAGGCCGTTTTAACGATGCAATAGAATATTTCAATAAATCTTTGAATATTGATATTCAATTAGGCGACACTTCAAGTTTTGCTGAAACTTACAAAGCAATAGGAAATATCTATCTGAAACTGGGACAAAAAACAAAAGCGCTTAAATACCAGGAAATGGCTTTAACACTAATGTTGTTAACCGATCATAAATATGGTTTAATGGGAACGCACGAGGCACTATCTGAAACTTTCGAGAAACTGGGAAATTATAAAAGTGCCTTAAAACATTATAAAATGTATAGTGAAATATACGATTCTATTTATAATGAAGAAAAAGCAAAAGCACTTGCTGAAATAGAAACAAAATATGAAACTGAAAAAAAAGAGGAAGAAATTGAACTCTTAAATAAGGCAAAAGAACTTCAGGAAATTTCCATCCAACATCATAAAGAAAAAGCAAAAAAGAGACTTTTATTAATAATCATATTTGGTATTGGATTATTTATTATTCTAATCTATTCATATTTTTTATTCAGGTTGCTAAGCCGGAATAAAGAAAAAACAAACCTTTTAACCGAACGTAACCATGAAATAAACCAGCAAACCGAAGAGCTGCAAGCTGCATTAAATATGATCAGCGATCAAAAAATAGAACTCCTTAAAGCTAATGAAGAAATTGTTGAAACTACTAAAGCAAAAGAGATTTTTCTTGCGAATACCACCCATGAAATCAGAACTCCGGTAAGTATTATATCAGGTTTTGCAAATCTTTTGCTTAGTACAAATATCAATAAAACACAAAGTCGTTACCTTAAAAATATTAATAATTCAGCACATAATTTGCTCGTAGTTATAAATGATATTTTAACTTTTTCAAAAATTGAAGCCGGTAAATTAACCATCGAATCAATAGAATTTAATCTACGTGAAGTGATTAACAACTATTTTGAATCAATAGATATTACAGCTAAAGATAAAAATCTGAACTTTAGCTATACTACTGATAATGAGATTCCTGAAAATCTTGTAGGCGATCCTGTCCGCTTACAGCAAATCATTTCAAACCTGGTAGGGAATGCCATTAAATTTACCCCCAAAGGAGGTGAAATAGTAACTACTATCGAAAAGATCAGGGAAAATTCAACCGAAACAGGGATTAAATTTTCCGTAAAGGATAATGGCATTGGTATTGAAGAAGATAAACTCGAAAAAATATTTGAAAGTTTTACGCAAGCCGATAAAGCTACCTCACGAAAATATGGTGGAACCGGATTAGGATTATCAATTGTCAAGAAATTAGTTCAGTTGCAAAATGGAGAAATAAATGTTACAAGTAAGCTAAATTCCGGATCTACATTTAGCTTTATAATTCCTTATAAAAAAATGGTAAGTCCAAAACCCATAGGCCATTCTCCTGTAATTAAAATAGATCATACAAAAACAAAAAATATAAATGTCTTAATAGCTGATGATAATCCGGTAAACATTGAGTTACTAATTGATATGTTTCGAAACTACGATAGCTCGATAAAAGTTGAAACTGTTAATAATGGCAAGTCGGCAATTAATAAATTAAGAAAATATCCCTATCATATATTATTGCTCGATATTCAAATGCCCATTATGGATGGTTTTAAAACAGCAGAATATATTAGAAAAAATCTTCCGCAACCGGCTAATAAAATTCCAATTATAGCTTTATCAGCTTTTGCTGACGATGCACAAAAAAATAAGTGCATAAAAGGGGGAATGAACGGATATTTGGCAAAACCTTTTGAACCACATCAATTGTTTGTTAAAATAAGCAATTTAGTTGGTATTGCGCCCAAACATGAAACCGAAACAAAAAAAACAGACAAAGAATTAATAATACCGGGTAAAAAGCTTAAATTAGTTAATCTTGATTTTTTACAAAAAACCTATAATAATCAAAATGATAAAATCATAAACATTTTAAATATATGTTTACAAGATATACCAAAACAAATAAATAAGTTATCGGAAAGTTACGATCAGAGAAAAATGGGAAATGTACAAATTGCTGCACACTCCCTTAAAACAACGTTAAACTATCTCGGATTAACTGAATTAACGACTGAAGCTAAAGCAATTGAGCAAAGTATTTTACAAAACAAAAAAATTAATGAAATACCTAAACGAATTGCAAATATTTCACAAACATGGGAACAAGCAGTAATTGAAATTAAAAGTGTAATTAATTCAATAAAATAAAAGGACAAAAATTGATTTTCAAATTCAGGAAAATATTAATCTTCACAGTACTTGTAGTGGCATATTGTAATGCCCTGTCGCAAGAGAGCACATACAAGTTTGAATATATAACCCTGAAAGACGGCCTGTCACATAACAATGTTTATACTATTATTCAGGATAACCAGGGTTTTCTGTGGTTTGGCTCTGGAAACGGATTAGACAAATATGATGGACTGTCAATAAAGTCATACAGGCACGATCCAACAGATATAAATTCACTTTCATCAAGTAATTTTGGGAAAATGTACCAGGATGCAAGTGGAATATTCTGGTTTGGAACATATGGCGGAGGACTGGATAGGTATGATCCTATGACAAAAATATTTAAACATTATAAGTATGACGAAAACAATCTCAATTCGCTGAGTAATAATCGAATACAGTTTATTTTCGAAGACAGCTATGGAATTATATGGCTTTCAACTGTTGGAGGTGGCTTAAATGCATTTATCAAGAAAAACGAAAGATTTTTCCGATTTCAAAACGATCCTAATGATGAGAATTCAATCATTAACAATTATGTAAAACCAGTATGCGAAGACAGAAACGGAAACTTATGGGTTGGAACAAGGGGTGGACTTGATTATTTCAATAGAGATAAAAACACTTTTACACATTTTACACATGATCCAAACAACCCTAATTCGCTAAGTCATAATAATGTTAGAACACTTATTGTCGATGAAAATGATAATCTTTGGATTGGAACACAGGATGGTTTAAATATATATAATCCGAAAACTAAAAAATTTAAAAGCTATAAGAATGATCCTGATGACATAAATTCCATTAGCGAAAATCGTATTGAATGTATTTTAAAAGATTCGTACGGTAAAATCTGGATCGGTACTTATAATTCAGGACTAAATAAGCTTGATCCTGAAACTGAAAAAATTGAGCGCTTTGAACGAAATATAATACCTGGAAAAGGCCTTACCCATAACAGAATTGAACACATTTTTGAAGACAGGTCGCGTATTTTGTGGATTGCCACCAGGGGAGGGGGAGTTAATAAAATTGATTTAAAACCTAAAAAATTCCACAATATAATTTATGAGCGTAATATACCTAACAGGCTCCCTCATCCAAGCACTCGGGCAATTGTAAGCGATGGAAATAATAATATCTGGATAGCCACAGATGGTGGTGGAATAGCTAAATATAACCTTGACACTAAAACTTTTACCAAGTTTTTAAGACATGATTATAACAATGCAAATTCATTAAGTCAAAACCGTGTATGGAGTATACTTGCCCAAAGCCCCGATACAATATGGATAGGAACTTATGAATACGGTTTAGACAGGCTTATTATTGAAAATGAAAAATATAACTTTGAACACTATAAACATAATACACAAAATAATGCATCCATATCAGGCAACCAGATAAATGCAATATTTAAAGATAGTAAGGGAAAAATATGGGTGGGAACTCAAAACGGGCTAAATCAAATAATTTTTGCCTCAAACGGCAAACCTGAATTTAAACATTACAAACATGATGCTGATGATAATAATACTTTAAGTGATGATTATATCAGTACAATTTATGAAGATAAAAATAAAGATTTATGGATAGGCACTTATGCAGGAGGGTTGAATAAATACATTCCCGGGAAAGATTATTGCAAAAAGATAGAAACTAAAAAAGGCTCAAAAGGCATTGATATTTACAGGGTACAGTCAATGTATGAAGATAGCTCAAACCGGTTTTGGATTGGTACTGAAGGAGACGGTTTATATAAATTCGACAGGAATAATAACACCATAATTCAATATTTAAATGAAGACGCGCATTATTCAAACGTTATAATGGCTATTCAGGAAGATAACCAGGGTAATCTGTGGTTAAGCACAACCGATGGTATCTCAAAATTTATTATCGAAAACAAAAAATACATCAACTACGATATTACCGATGGACTTAAAACTCACGGATATAGTCGTAGTTCTTCATTTAAAGACAAAGATGGGATTCTTTACTTTGGGAGCATTGATGGAATTACTGTATTTCGACCTGAAAAAGTTATTGACAATCAAAACATTCCCCCTATTGTAATTACTGATTTTAAAGTTTTTAATAAATCTATCTATGAAAGCTTTAAAGGTTCAGTGCCGGTTGCCAGTGTAACAGAAGATATTATTTACTTAGAGTACAAGGATTACGTGTTTAGTATTGAGTTTTCTGCATTAGACTTCACTGTGCCTGAAAAAAACACTTTCAAATATAAAATGGAAGGATTAGATGAAAATTGGATTGATTTAAAAAACCTCAGGCTTGCAACATTTACAAAACTTAAACCCGGCAAATACACTTTTCACGTTACAGGCTCAAACAATGATAATGTCTGGAATAAAGAAGGAGATAAATTAACAGTAATTATCAAACCACCATTATGGAGGACCAAATGGTTTATTTTGGCCGAAATAATATTTATTACAGGTATTATTATTTTATTAATTTATCTGAGAGAAAAGAAAATAATTGAAGACAGAAAACTTCTCGAAGAAAGAGTTAAGGACAGAACTCAGGAAATTCATCAACAAAAGGAAGAAATCCAAAGCCAGTCGGAAAAACTTGCTGCTATTAATAAAGAGCTCAGGCAATACTCACTTATAATTCGTGAAACAGATAATGCAGTTTCAATTATGAATTCAAAGGGTGATTATGAATGGATAAATGAAGGGTTTACAAAATTATACGGATATAGCCTTGATGAACTGGTAAAAGATATGGGAAGAAGAAGAATTGGCTCAAATTCAAATATACAAATTAAAGATCTGATAAACATTTGGTTTGGAGATAAGAAAACTACAATATACGAATCACAAAACGTAACAAAAAGTGGTGAGAAAATCTGGGCTCAGACTACCCTGACACCTGTAGTAAATACAGAAGGTAAGGTTGAAAAACTTATTGCCATCGATTCAAACATTACAAAAATCAAAGACGCCGAAGAAATAATTATTCAGAAAAACCAGGATATTACCGACAGTATGGAATATGCCAAACGTATTCAGCAAGCTATACTACCTCCGCTTAAGCATTTTGAAATTTCAACGGAAGATTATTTTCTTATATATTTGCCCAGAGAAATAATCAGCGGAGATTTTTACTGGACAACATACCTTAATGGGGAAACCATAATTGCTGTTGCCGATTGTACAGGACATGGTGTGCCCGGTGCCTTTATGAGTATGCTGGGGATAACCCTATTAAACAAAATAGTTAACGAAAGGGCAATACTTGATCCAGCCAATATTTTGAACAGGCTTAGAATTGATGTTATTAATTCGCTCAGGCAAACCGGCGAAGATATGGAAGCGAAAGACGGAATGGATATTTCTGTTATAAGAATACAAAGCGACAATAAAAAAATTGTATTTGCAGGAGCTATGAATTCAGGAATATTGTTAAGAAAAGGTGAGATTATTGAAATTGAAGCTGATAAAATGCCCATTGGGATACATCAAAATGTTAAACTGCCTTTTAAACAACGTGAGTTCAATTTAGAAAAGGATGATATTTTATACTTATTAAGTGATGGCTATGTTGATCAGTTTGGTGGTGAAAAAAGTAAAAAATTTAAACCTTACCGGTTAAAAGACCTGCTTATTGAAATTGAAAATTTAGAAATGGAAGAACAAAAACAAAAAATAATGGAAAGGTTTGAAAACTGGAAGGGCGATGAAGAACAAGTTGATGATATCCTTTTTGTAGGGCTGAAGTTTTAAAGTTTAATTTAAATATATCATGTTAAATAAAATTAATTTTACAGTTCTTTATTTTTTGCTAATCCCGGCATTAATAACTTTTAGCCAGGAAGATAATCTTATATTTGAACATATTACAATTACTAACGGATTACCTCAAAGTACAGTTTATACTATCCTTCAGGATAATAATGGCTTTTTATGGTTTGGAACACAAGATAAAGGGCTCTGCAAATATGATGGTTATACATTTAAAGTATTTAGCCATGATCCATTTGCCGAAAACTCGATATCAATAAATAAAATTTCAAAAATTATCCAGGATACATCAGGAATAATTTGGATAGGGACCTGGGGAGGTGGTTTAAACAAACTTGATCCTGAAACTGAAAAATTTACAGTTTATAGAAACAATCCTAATGATCCATATTCAATTAGTCATGATAAAGCACAGGTATTGTTTATTGATAAAGATAAAAACTTTTGGATTGGTACTGCGGGGGGCGGTTTATGTAAATTTATCCCTGAAACCGGAACATTTGAAAATTACCGGCATACTGTAACTAACCTGAACAGTATTAGCTACGACAGGCTTTGGGCAATAGAACAAGATCATCAGGGATATTTATGGATAGGAACAGATTATGGCTTAAATCGTTTCGACCCGGAAACAGGATTATTCGAAGCATATTTTCATGACCCGGATAACAAGAATTCAATTAGCCATAACCAGGTACGCCAGACTTTTGTTGATAATGATGGAGACCTTTGGATAGGGACTGCTGTTGGCATAGATAAATACATTCCTGAAAAAAACAATTTTATTCGTTTCCATTATTATGAATTAAGTACCGGTAAAAACTCAATAAACAAAATATACCAGGATAAATTCAACAATATCTGGATCGGAACACATGTTGACGGACTGAAACTATTCAATAAAAAAACCGGTACTTTTAGGAGTTATGTTAACGATCCTGAAAATAAAACCACGATCAGCCATAACGATATTAGGGATATATATCTTGATAATACCGATATTCTCTGGATATCAACCCGTGGAGGTGGTTTAAATAAACTTGACCTGAAACCCGGAAAATTTGAATATCATTCGCATAATCCCAAAAACCCGAACAGTTTATCAAACGACAGGGTAAAGTCAATTTACGAAGACAAAAAGGGAATTATTTGGATTGGAACTGATATTGGGGGCGGCCTTGATAAATTCGACCGGAAGAAAAATAAATATACACATTACCTTCATGATAAAAACAACCCTAATAGTATTGCAAGTAACGACATAACTACAATTAACGAAAACAAGGAAGGATACCTTTGGCTGGGAACAGATGGGTTCGGAATTGACAAGTTTGATCCGGTTAATGAAACATTCAGGCATTACAAACACGATCCTGAAAATTTAAATAGCTTATGCTATAATGAAGTTTGGGATATCCAGGAAGGCCCTGATGGATTCATTTGGATCGGAACAAATAGTGGACTTGACAAATTTGATCCTGATAATGAAAAGTTTATTCATTATACGCGCGTAAAAAACGACCCTAATTCTTTAAGTGATAAAATAATCTGGGTTATTTACCCCGATTCTGAAAATAACATATGGGTTGGAACAGATAATGGATTAAATCTATACAATTCACAAACTGATTCGTTTACCCGCTTCGTTTTTAATCCGGATGATAACACCGGCCTTCAAAACAGCATAATATACTCAATATATGAAGATCAAAGTCAAATACTATGGATTGGTACAGAACTTGGTTTACATTGTTTTAATAAAAACGATAGCACATTTACTTTTTTTCCTGAAGAAAATATAAAAATAAGTAATGCAATATTTGGAATTCTTCCTGATGACAATAACAATCTTTGGCTGAGTACTGTAAATGGACTTACCCGTTTTAGTATTATAACCAATAAGTACAAGTACTACAATATTTATGATGGCCTTCAAAACAACGATTTTAGTATTGGGGCTTGTTTTAAAAGCCATACAGGAGAACTCTTTTTTGGAGGCGTTAATGGTTTTAATATTTTTTACCCTGATAGTGTTAAAGATAATCCATATGTACCACCAGTTGTAATCACAGATTTTAAGCTTTTCAATAAATCGTTAATACCAGGTTCTGAAAAACTGCAAAAAAGTATTTATGCAACCAGGTTTATTGAATTAAAATATGATGAGAATGTATTTTCTATTGGATTTTCTGCTCTTAACTACACCATTAATAATAAGAATCAATATGCATGCAAGTTAGAAGGATTTGATGAAAACTGGATAAATCTCGGTAACAGGCGTTACAATCATTATACAAATATTCCTCCCGGAGAATATATATTTAAAGTAAGGGGAAGTAACAATGATGGTGTCTGGAATAATGAAGAAAAAAGCCTTAAAATAATAATAACCTCACCATATTGGAAAACAACTTGGTTTATAATCATCGAAGTTGTAGTTTTCATTTCAATTATTCTGGGAATTATACGTATCAGAGAACGAAATTTAATTCTAAGTAAAAAAGAACTTGCCGAAATAGTAAGGGAAAGAACACTTGAATTGAGTGATCAGAAAGAAGAACTTGAATCAGCCTTAGCTTTAATTAGTAAACAAAAAGATGGCTTGAAGGAAGCAAATGTTAAAATCCAGGAAAACGCTAAAATTAAGGAAGAATTCCTTGCTAATACATCGCATGAATTAAGAACCCCGTTAAATGTAATTGTTGGATTTTCAAATCTTCTGCTAAATGAAAATTTAAATAAAAAACAACAATCCTATTTGCGTGAAATAAAAGCTTCAACTGATAACTTGCTTGTTGTTATAGACGATATCCTTACTTTCTCGAAAATTGAATCAGGGAAACTTAACATTGAAATTATTGAATTTAAATTTAAGGAAACCATTGAAACAATTTTCAATTCATTTACACTGAAAGCTAATGAAAAAGGAATAAACCTTAGCTGTTCCTATGATAAAAAATTGCCAGAATATATATTTGGCCCTCCGGTAAGATTAAATCAGATCATTTCAAACCTGATTGATAATGCCATTAAGTTTACTGAAAAAAACGGATCGGTAAAACTGGAAGTAAACTGCATTAATATAATAAATGAAACTGTTGATATTGAGTTTGATATAACTGATACAGGTATTGGAATGGACCTTGGAAAATATGAAAAGATTTTTGAAAGCTTTTCACAAGCAAGCAACGATACAACAAGAAAATTTGGTGGAACAGGGCTTGGCTTGTCTATTGTAAAAAGATTAGTTGATCTTTTAGGTGGCAGTATAAATATTTTCAGTGAACCAGGCAAGGGGACCAAATTTTCAATTCATTTAAATTTTAGAATTAGCAAAGGTGATAACATTGAAGCCAATGTTACTAACTATAAAATCAGCAAAGAGAAAAGCTTGAAAGATCTAAAAATCCTTTTAGTTGAAGATAATCCAATAAATACTATTCTTGCCAATGATACCATAAAATTGTATAATCCTAATATTAAAATCGACAATGCTGAAAACGGTAAAGTTGCTTTAGAAAAGTTTGAACATAATGATTATGACCTTATAATTTTGGATATTCAAATGCCGGTGATGGATGGATATGAGACTGCAACGCAAATAAGGAATAATTATGGTAAACCAAAAAATGAAATTCCAATTCTTGGTATGTCAGCACATGCTTTAAAAGAAGAAAAAGACAAGTGTTATGACTTAGGAATGGATGAATATATTACCAAACCATTTGTACCGGATGAATTATTTAAAATGATCAACAAATTAACAGCTCATAAATCAAGCAAACAAAGTTTCGATACCAACACTGAACAAAATATTGACAAAGAATTTAAATATCTTGATTTAAAAAATCTTGAGAATATATATGGATCAAATAAAGAGAGAATTGACAATATTATAAAT
>DAOVJU010000060.1 GCA_030632095.1 Chlorobiota bacterium | reverse complement strand
GATGACTCTTTGGTGGCAAATGGGACAAAGACGTCTGGCTACTTCCCCTTGAGAATTTGAGTTGAAATGCGAGTCTGAACTTAGCAAATCGGGTTGAGATCATGGATCGAGGCATAAATATGGAAAATGCGACTCCTGTAACCATAATGTTAGACGCATTGGGAATCCCTTACCGCTTCTTTCGCCATCCCAGTCAATTTTCCTCCCTGGAACAGGCTGCCCGTGAGCGAGGTCAAGACCCTGAGCAAATCATTCGCAGCATTGTCTTTCGCCTGGCAAAAGGGGACTACGTGATGGTGTTGGTCGCTGGTCAAACGCAGATATCCTGGCCGACATTGCGCGCTTACCTGGGACAATCGCGCTTGACCATGGCGGAGAAATCAGAGATCCTTTCAAGAACGGGATATCCAATTGGCGCAGTTTCTCCCTTGGGGTTAGCTGATCCAATGCGCATATTAGTGGATCGCAGTGTGCTGCAAGAAGGGGAAATCTCTATCGGGTCTGGCGTGCGCAACACCACCGTAATCCTCCGTGGTCCGGATCTGATGAAAGCCCTTGGTCCAGTGGAAGTGGATCAATTCATTCAAAGGGATACCGTTAGCTAAATTAAGTCGATCGTCTGCAATGGGGGAAAACAATTCATACTTCGCTCGAGTACACATTTGTGCATATCAAGTACAAAAGTACATAGAATGGGTTATAGTATGGTTGATAAAACTCGTGGTGATGGTTCGGCTGCTGCTGCTGAATTTAGAATGTTCCAACTAGGTGTCTATGGACAAGACGAAATTCAGATATCCGATAAATTAAAAGTTATTGCCGGTATACGAATTGATATGCCTATATTCCCGAATGATCCACTAGCTGTTGATCAATTTGATACAACATTGGCAAAAATAGAAGCATTGGGAATTGATACCTATGATGCAGAATCCGGTAAATTACCTTCACCGCAATTACTTCTCTCTCCAAGACTCGGATTTAATTATGATGTTTTTGAAGATCAAACTTTCCAAATTCGTGGTGGTGTTGGTGTCTTTACGAGCAGGCTCCCACTTGTTTGGCCTGGAGGATCCTATACAAATAATGGTTTATCTGTAGGAAGTTATACAGCTTATGGAACTGAATTCTATAGTGTTGATATAGATGCATTACCTCCGGCAAATCAAGTTTCCGATGTTCCGGTTGGAGGACAAATTGATTTATTTGCCAAAAATTTTAAATTCCCTCAAATGCTGAAATTCAATTTAGCTGCTGATAAAAAATTACCCTATGCTCTGATTGGAACTGTAGAAGGAATATTCTCAAAAACACTCAATAATGTTATGTATTATAACATCAATGTTGCACCTTCAACTACTAATTTAACTGGATCGGGCAATGATACAAGGCCTATTTATAGTGGTTACGGAAGTAAAATTGAAAGTTTTTATGATCATATTGTTGTTGGTACTAATACGCATAAGGGTTATAGTTATAACATCACTGCTCAAATTCAAAAACCATTGCAAAAAGGTTTATTTGGTAGTTTAGCCTATACTTATGGTCACACAATGGTAATGAATGAAGCAACTTCTTCTCAAAACAGCTCTCAATGGAGATATATGGAGTCTGTGAATGGAAGAAATGATCTTGATCTTTCTTATTCAGATTTTGATCTTGGATCAAGAGTTGTTGGTTATGTATCATATCAGATTGAATATTTAAACCATGCAAAAACCACTGTATCTTTATATTATAATGGACAATCAGGTAAACGATTTTCTTGGACTTATGGTGGAGATGCAAGTTTGATTGGCGATGATATATGGGATTCAACAGATGATTTGATTTATGTACCTTCTGATAACTCCGAAATAAATCTTGTTGATATCATGGAAAGTGATGGAGTTACAGTTGCAGTTTCTGCAGCGCAACAATGGACAGATTTAGAGGCTTTTATTAATGATAATGAATATTTAAAAGAAAGAAAAGGAGATTATGTTGCGCGTAATGCAGATAGAATGCTATTTTCGCACAGCTTCGACTTTAAAGTTGCACAGGATGTCTTTATTGAAGCTGGTGGTATGAAGCATACATTACAACTCACACTTGATATTTTTAATATAGGTAATCTTATTAATGAAGATTGGGGTCGTAAATATATAGTTCCTTATGATCAGTTTGATCTTATTACGCTAGAAGGTTTTGAAGCCGATGGAACAACACCACAATTTACTTTCACTAAGCCAAGTGGTGATTTCTTTGAGCCAGATGATTCTGGCATTTTTAGCTCAAGATGGCAAGCCCAATTTGGCATTAGATATTTATTTTAAAATTTAACTTATAATGAAACGAAGGTGGCCTGATAATTCAGTCCGCCTTCTTTATTTTGTTTGTTTAAAAAAATCGAAGCATTGTTCTGTTTGGAAGCCAGGCGAAATTCCCGTTTATCTTAATTTTAGTAATAACCTGAGTTCGATATAAAATTAAATTCACAGAAATCAAAGAGAGGGTGAGATTTTGAGAATAAAACTTGAAAGAATAACGAGCTATTTTAAAACATTTTATTCTAAGAAGGTTGCCCTCTATTTGGTTTCCCTTTGGGCATTTCGAGGTTTTCCATATGCTTCCCAATATTTTCTTGAATTAACCCGTTAGTTCTGCAAAAATCTGTGTTGCCTCTGAAAAACCTCGAAAAGCTGTATAATAATTTTATATCGAACTCAGGTTAATAATCCGAATATCTGAGATTTTGTAGTTTGTGCAGATAGTAGCTGGGTTCTATGCTGGAAAAAGAAAACAAATGAAAATTATTCAGGGAATCATGGATATGATAATAAAAATAATGATTGATTATTGATTATTTACGATTGCCAAATTACACATTACTCACTACTCATCTCTCACTCTCAAACTTTCAAACTTTCAAACTAAACAAATGATATTCCTCATTTTAAGCATCCTTTGCTCAACATCAATCTTGCTAATTTTTAAGTTTCTCGATCACCTTAAAATTAATATCTTCCCTCCCATTGTAATAAATTATTTAATTGCCACCATTGCAGGTTCACTTATTTCACTGGATAATATTTCTGTTTCCGGAATTTATAATTCAAATTGGCTATATCCGGCAATAATTATAGGACTTATGCTAATTATCATGTTCTTTGTAATGGGTTGGTCAACACAAAAAGCCGGCATTACCGTTACAATAGTTGCTGGTAGAATGTCAATGGTATTACCCATGGTGTTTTCAATCATTTATTATTTTGAGATAGTAAACTTTACAAAGATTAGTGGAATTATTTTAGCGCTTATAGCTGTAGCACTTACCATTTATAGAAATGATTTAAAAAAGAGCTATATAAAGTATTTATATCTTCCAATAATTCTTTTCGTTGGAATGGGTATAACCGATACACTAGTAAAAATATCTCAAAATGATTATGTTGCAGATTCTGAATTTTCACTTTTTGCTACATTTGTTTTTAGTATTTCAGCAATTACAGGACTAATAGTAAGTATTATTAGAAAGAACAACATTAAAACATTTTTTAATCCTAAAACTTTATTATTTGGGATTTTACTAGGCCTGGTTAATTATGGCTCATTGTTGTTTTTTATAAACGCATTAGAATTCAGTGGTTTAGATTCATCCATAGTTTTTGGCATAAATAATCTTGCAATAGTATGCTTATCAGTTATTCTGGCCTATATCATCTTCAGAGAAAAAATAAGAATTATAAACTGGATAGGTGTTGCTGTCTCTTTATTGGCAATTGCTATACTTAATTTTGCATAATTACCAGTCTCTGGTTCCAGGTTTCTCACAACATTTCTCCGCTTTAACAAAATTAATTATAGCTTTGCACCCAGATTATAATGCACCACAAATGACCCTTCAATCCGACGAATATTTAACTATTGAAAACACCTCAGAAGGGATTTACAAAGAAAAAGGAAGTAAATTTCTGGCATTTACTTTTCCGGTAAAATCAGAATCAGAAATCAAATCAATTCAAAAAGACTTACGCAAGAAATATTATGATGCAAGACATCATTGCTATGCGTTTCGATTAGGAGCTGATAAAAAACTCTATAGAGCCAGTGATGACGGAGAACCTTCAAATTCATCAGGGCCTCCTATTTTGGGCCAGATCCAATCAAAAAACCTGACAAATATTCTTATTGTAGTAATTCGGTATTTTGGTGGAACCAAGCTTGGTATACCGGGTTTAATAAACGCCTATAAAACAGCTTCAAATAATGCAATTGATAACTCAATAATTGTGAAAAAGACAGTAAACTATATTTACGAATTGAATTTTCAATATCCTCAGATGAATAGTGTAATGAAGATCATTAAAGACGAAAACTTAACTCAATTTGATCAGAAATTTGAAATGGACTGTTCACTGAAAGTTAGCATACGAGAAAAAGATAGTGAAAGAATAACTAATACTTTAAAAAAAGTTGAAGGTGTAAAAATTAATTAGTGTTTGAACAAGAATTCTTCAATTGTTAATTGTTAAAATTATTTATTGCTTTAATACATAAAAAAATACATAGTTATTTATATTTGTCAAACTGAAACTAAACAGTACTTAAAGTGAACTAATCCCGAAAGCTTTCGGGAAAGAGTGCCTAAAGTTATTAAAGATGGATAATAAAGAATTTAGTAAACAATTAATTTTGCCAGAAGCAAATGAACCAAACGAAGTGAACTCACTGAAAGTAAACCCTTGCTATTTTTACTTCAATCAGCACGTAATCAAAACTCCAGAAACTCTAAGTACTATAGGCACTCTAAGTATTCTAGGCACTCTAGTCTCAAGACACTGAGTAGTTACGTTAAACTTAATTATAGCACAATAAAAAAATAGCCAATGAAAAACAGAAGTTTAATTTCAATTAATGATTATTCAAAAGAAGAATACATTAAAATCCTTGACCTTGCAGCTGAATTTGAAAAAAATCCTGATCAGGACATACTAAAAGGTAAAGTAATTGCAACATTGTTCTTTGAGCCATCAACAAGAACCAGGTTAAGTTTCGAAAGTGCAATAAACAGGTTGGGTGGCCGTATAATTGGATTTACCGATGCAACCTCATCAAGTGTATCAAAGGGAGAATCGCTAAATGATACAATCAGAACAGTAGCAAACTATAGTGATCTTATTGTTATGCGACATCCCCTGGAAGGAAGTGCAAGGCATGCCAGTGAAGTATCTTCGGTACCAATAATTAATGCTGGTGACGGAGCTAATCAACATCCAACACAAACATTATTAGACCTATACTCTATTCGCAAAACACAAGGAACATTAGATAATTTAAACCTTTTCCTCGTTGGAGATTTGAAATATGGAAGAACTGTTCATTCGCTTTTAATGGCAATGTCGCATTTTAATACAACTTTTAATTTTATATCACCCGTTGAACTGCAAATGCCGAATGAATATAAAATCTATTTAGATAACCTTGGACTAAAATATTATGAACACCTGGATTTTACCGATATTATTTCAAGGGCTGATATTGTTTACATGACCCGTGTTCAAAAAGAACGGTTTTCAGATCCGATTGAATATGAAAAAACAAAAAATACTTATGTATTGAAAAATACTATGTTGCAAAATACTAAGCCAAACATGAAAATCTTACATCCATTGCCAAGGGTAAACGAAATTAGTGTCGATGTAGATGAAAATGAAAAAGCTTATTATTTTACACAAGCTTTAAATGGAGTTTATACCAGACAAGCAATACTGGCTTCAATATTAGGTTTGCAATAAAATTATTGTAGAAGTGTTATCTAAATGTCTAATATCTAAGAGTCTAACCATTAAAAATCTAACAATCTAAAATCTCAGGATAATGAATGAAAGTAAAAAACTAAGTGTTAGCGCCATTAAAGAAGGAACAGTAATCGATCATATTCCGGCCGCAAGTCTTTTTAAAGTTCTAACAATTCTTGATCTTGAAAGCCTGAAATCACAAATAACCTTTGGTACCAATTTATACAGTAAAAACTTAGGGCTTAAAGCAATCATAAAAGTATCAAACAAATTCTTCAAGGATAATGAAATAAACAAAATTGCATTGGTAGCTCCTGAAGCTAAATTAAATATTATTACAGATTATGAAGTTGTAGAAAAAAAAATTGTTCAGATTCCTGAAAATGTTGTTGGTATAGTTAAATGCGTTAATCCTAAATGCATTACAAATCACGATGAAATTGTTACCCGTTTTACTGTTATTAACAAGTCAGATGTTGCATTAAAATGCCATTATTGTGAAAAAATAACCGATCAGGCACAAATGAAAATACTTAAGTAAAAATTAATTATATTAGATTCTTGGAATATCAAAAATAATCAAAGAAATTTTCTTAAATTAAGTTAACCAGAAAAAAATGAAACCACTTAGAATAGCCAAAACAAACGATAGCCCTTTAGTTAATTTTAATCAGGAAGAAAAAATATTTGAGATAAGTGGAGTATTGATACCAGAAGATCCTGCTAAATTTTATAAACCAATTATTGCCTGGACAAATGAGTATTCAAAAGATCCAGATCCGGAAACAAATATTGTCTTAAAAATTGAATATATAAACACAAGTTCTTCAAAATCACTTATTCAGGTTTTAAGGATTTTTGAAAAACTAAACCAGGCTGATAGTAATGTTCATATTCAATGGTTCTGGGAAGATGAAGATATGTTTGAAGCAGGCTCTGATTATAAATCTGTTCTTCAAATTCCGTTTGAAATAATTAGAGTTGATCATTTTTAATCATTTTTGTAGTAAAATAACCTTTTCAAAGAATTGAAAGATTGAAAAATTTAACACCTGATATAGAATTCTTTAAAACTCTTCTCGAATATTCATTTGATTCGTTTGACCTTTTAGATAATGCTGGAAATATTAAATTTCAGAGCTATTTTTCAGGCCATATTTCTAATATAAATGAACAGGAAAATCTAGGAAAATCTTTTTTTGAATCTGTTTATGATGATGATAAAGAACAAATTAAGGAGTTATTTAAAAAAACACTTAAAAATCCAGGTGAACAATATTCATTCGAATGCCGGTTATTCAGGCAAAAAGATAATTTAACTGTTGCTGAAGGAATTATAACAAACCAGCTTTTAAATGATAATATTAAGGGTATTTTATTAGTATCCAGGGATATCACTAATATAAAAGATGCTGAAAAAGAAGAAGAAAAATACAAGAGATACCAGAAATTTCTTAGCGAAACTGCCTTAACCTTTTTAGAACTTCCAAATAAAACCGATATATACGCTTATATAGGAAAGAGCTTAAAATACTTAATGAACGACGCTGTTATTTTCATCCATTCATACCAGGAACCTACTAACACACTTAAAATTGAATATTCATATGGTCTAAGTGAAAAAGGCCAGGAATTAATGCATACTTATGTTAAAAAACCAAGTTATTTATCAGGCAGGTTAAATAAGAAGCATGTGGGAACCATAGTGTCAGGAAAGCTTTTTTACCTGAGAAACGGATTGCGTGATTTATCATTAAAGGCATTTACAAATGAATTAATAGAAAGATTTGAAACTGATTTAAATTTAAACAGTGCATATTTAATTGGTATTAATCGTAAATCTGTGCTTTATGGTACAGTTACAATATTAAACATCGATAAAATAAGCCTTGATTTATTCAGTGTTATTGAAACTTTTGCATACCAGGCAGCAATTGCGATACATAGGAAGGAATTAGAAGAAGAATTAATAATTGAAAAAAAGAAAGTTGAAGAAGCAGACCGGTTAAAGTCTGCATTTCTTACTAATATTTCCCATGAGATCAGGACTCCAATGAATGGAATTATTGGATTTAGCCAATTATTGCAGGATGAAAAATTAGCCTCAGACAAACGAATCAATTTCATTAACATAATTGAGAAGAATAGCCAGGTTTTAATGAATCTGGTAAATGATATTATTGATATATCAAAAATTGAATCAGGACAACTAAAACTTAACTATTCGGAACTGAATGTTAATACGTTTATTGATGAAATGTATACCTGGGCGAATAATGAAAAAAGGCTGAAACAAATTAAAAACCTGGAAATAAAATCGGTTAAATCATTGTCTGATGAAACCTGTCAAATGTATGTTGATCCTGCCAGGCTGAAACAAATATTTCTTAGTTTGCTAAATAATGCCTTTAAATTTACTGAATCGGGTATTATTGAAATTGGATATCATATTGTAGACGATGAAGCCGGTATTTATGACAGGCTTTTCCAGTTTTATATAAAGGATACAGGTGTTGGCATTAACAGGAGTGATCAAAAGGTGATATTTGACCGGTTCAGACAAGCTGAAGATAGTATCATTCGTAAATATGGCGGAACAGGTCTAGGTTTGGCTATTTCAAAAGAACTTATTGAACTTATGGGTGGTAAAATATGGCTGCATTCTAAAATAAACCAGGGTTCAGTGTTTTATTTCACTATACCTCATCTAAGCTCGCGTGATCAGGTTAATAAAGTAAAATTTACCTCAATTATGAGTGATGAATTTTCTGTTAAGGAAGAGAAAAAAATATTAATTGTTGACCAGGATGAAACTAGCATAATCTTATTAAAGGAATTGATTGATTTGGAAGACGTGAATTACCTGGTATGTAATAACGGCTTACAGGCCTTGAATATTTTACATTCAGTGAATAAAATAGACTTAATACTTATTGACATTAAAATGCAATACACTGATGGATTTAATGTAATTGAAAAGATTAAGAAATATAACAGTTCAATCCCGGTAATTGTCCAAACTGCAGATGTTTTGCAGGAAAGTAAACAAAAGGCATTTGATGCCGGTTGTGATGAATTTCTTACCAAACCAATACAGAAAAACTACCTTAATAAATATATCTCAAAATACCTGGAAGATTAACACAATTTATTCCTAAATACTAATTCGTATATGAGTCCAGTCTAACAAAGTATATTTGTTGCATTTTTAATGAGAAAAATTCTTTTCTTGTTATATTTGAAAATTGAACATATAAATTTATTTTAAAATTTCACGCAGATTTTCGCAAATTTATTCGCAAATTAACGCAGATAAAAGAAAACGATATATCATATGACATTAGAGGCACTACTTTTAAGATTTATAATGAGTTAGATCCCGGGCTGCTTGAAGCGTATATGAAACAGCATTATTAACCTGCCTTGTCGGCAGCAGATCTGCGATTATTATCTGCGTATAATATCTGCGTGAATCAGCGAGAAAAACACATTATGCATTTTATATTAACTTATTCGTTTGCTTTATAACGACTTATTAATAATTAGTATGTCACTATCGTTTTCTCTGTACTCTATTGTTATGAGTATCAACAGTGAATTTGGATCAGCAAAACCTATTGAGCAGTTTTTTTCATTTTTATCAGTTCCAAAAAACTCATCTTTTAATTTGTCTCCGTTATTTGCATACCAAGAGAGTTGTACATCATTATTATTAATAAAAGATACTATTAATTGATTTTCAGAGCTTATTGCTAAGTCAGTGGCTGAGATGTTATCTCCGTGGATAATTTGCCTCCATATAATATTACCATCAATGTCAGACTTGGATAAAAACACTTCTCCATTTGTTATACTTTCAGTAAAATATATACCATCAGAACTTATGCAGGCATTTTCAATTACTGTAGTGTCACTATAAGCTTTTTCCCAGTTAATATACCCTGATTTATTTATGCTCATAAGATAATTAGAGCCGGCAACAATAACATCGCTACTATCGGTAATATTAAGATCATTTATTTCACCTTTCATTGTATAATAACGTTGCCAGATGGTTTTTCCATCGTTTCTTATTTTGGCCAGATAGCATTTATTGATACTATCACTTGAAAAATAATTTCCTCCTACAATAAATTCATTTTCATTTAATCTTATTACTGTATTTAACATTGATGACCCAAGGTTCTTATTCCATGCTTTGCTTCCATCAATTTGTGCTCCTACAATCCATGAATTACCAGCTATTGTATCGTTGAACTTGTTTTTCCCAACAGCTACAAAATGATCTTCGTCCAGCAAATCTGCTGAATAAAGCTTCTCATTCAAAGTATCTCCCATACTTCTGTTCCATTTCATTTTACCCCATTCATCAAGTTTTAAAAACCAGATATCATTATTGTTATCAAGGCTGGTTTTGGTTGTACCCAGAATTAAAATCTCATTGTTTTTATCTATCACAAAATCATAAACAGCATCATTAAATCCTTTATTATCAAAACTCTTTATCCATTTTATACCTGTGAATTCGTGTTTATTATTTTTTTGTATATTCCCTCCCAAAACGTTTGCCTTTAAATTGAAAATGTCAATATAATGCTCACCTTCCGGATACATTTCCACAAATTCATTATATGCCTCCAATGTATTGATACTCTTAGCTTTTTCAAATACAAGTTTCATTTTAATTTGTTTTGCTTCAGTTACTTGTATAGCATTCGGGTAGTTTAGGATAAAATCATTATATGCCTCAATAGTATTCTCAAGTTTTGCTATATTAAAAGCTAACAGGTCACGAAATTTTGTTGCCTGGTAGTTGTATTCAGAGTCCGGAAAATCATTTATAAACTTATTTAAATCTTCAATTTTACTGCTATTTTTGACTTTTTCAAAAGAAAGTTGTTCAATGTATTTAGCAGCAATGGGAACCTGGGCTGCATCCGGATAATTAGTTATAAAATCCTGAAAATTATTAATATTGTTGGCCTTTTCAGCTTTTCTGAATTCAAGGTAATTTCTTATATGAGTTACATTTTTCAAGTATCTTGAATCAGGATATTCATTTATAAATCTTTTAGCTATAAAAAGGCTGTTTTCTTCTCTTACATACTTAATTAACTTATCTTCTATTAATTTCTTCTCTATTTCAAGGTTTTTATCAATTTTTTTGTTTC
>DAOVJU010000120.1 GCA_030632095.1 Chlorobiota bacterium | reverse complement strand
TTGGTATCACTGCCGAAGGAGATATGCTTGCAGCAATGGGTTTGTGCTATGGAAGCGACGATGCCATTGATTTTTCTGTTGAAGTGCACAAAGCTCTGGCGCTTGCTGCTTACAGGTCATCTGTAAATCTGGCTAAAGACAGGGGACCTTTTGCTATCTTTGATGCTCAAAAAGAAAAAAACAATCCATTTATCAGGCGTTTAGCAAACGAAGACAAATCATTGTATGATGATATGCTGAAATTTGGAAGGAGGAACATTGCACTATTAACTATTGCCCCTACAGGGACAACAAGCCTGATGACACAAACCACATCAGGAATTGAACCTGTTTTTATGCCTGTTTATAAACGCCGGCGTAAAGTAAACCCTAACGACACTGATGTAAATATAGCTTTTACTGACGAAATTGGCGATTCGTGGGAAGAATACAATGTTTTTCATCAAAATTTTATAACCTGGTTAAAAGTAAATGGTTATAATATTGATGAAGTTAAAAATTACGATGACAAACAAATTGCAAAAATTATAAAAAAATCACCATACGACAAGGCATCGTCAAATGATGTTGACTGGCACAGTAAAGTGAAAATGCAGGGACAGATACAAAAATGGGTTGATCATTCTATTAGTGTAACCATTAACCTGCCAAAAGATGTAACAGAAGAACTGGTTGCAGAATTATATATTGAAGCATGGAAAAACGGGTGTAAAGGAGTTACTGTTTACAGAGATGGTTCAAGGGCAGGTGTTCTGATAGCCAGCGATAATGAAAAAGGAGAAAGAAGGATAACACCAAAAAGGCCGAAAGTCATTGAAGCAGACATACAACGATTTAAAAACAATAAGGAAGACTGGATAGCATTTATTGGTCTGACAAACGATGAACCCTATGAAGTTTTCACGGGCATGGTTGACGAAGATGTACTTTTTATTCCAAAATCGGTAGATTCCGGGAAAATTATTAAGAACAAGGATGAAAACGGAAAATCAAGATACGATTTCCAGTATTTCAATAAATACGGATATAAAACAACGGTTGAAGGGCTTTCACATAAATTCAACAAAGAATTCTGGAACTATGCCAAATTAATTTCCGGTGTGCTTCGGCATGGTATGCCAATAAAACACGTTGTTAACCTGGTAACTTCACTGCAACTGGATTCAGAAACCATAAATACCTGGAAAAACGGCGTTGAACGCGCACTGAAAAGATACATTCCAAACGGAACAATTGCTGACAACGGACAAGAATGTGATAGTTGCGGGTCTGATCAATTAATATACCAGGAAGGTTGCTTAATATGTAAAAGCTGCGGTGCTTCCAAGTGTGGTTAACTATTTCTTCTTAAAGTAATTATAATCCAGGTAATACAAAACCTTTAATGACCCGCTTATTAATGGAGATTCAATTACATTCGAAAAATTATTAAAATATTTTTCTTCCATAGGAACATCAGGGTCATCAATATTAATTTTACCGGCCACTGACAATTCACTTCCCGGGGCAAAATTCCAGGTATAAATTAAGTCAATATTAAAATTGTTATAATTATAATCATGATCATCTTTGTAATCACTATAATTCAACTCATTACTTAAATATCCGCTCTCAAGTAATTCATGAAACTGGCCATAAATTAAACGCGACCAGTAATGCCGGAGCCTGAAACTCAAAGATGCCTTATTGGTGAAAGTATATGCAATATTTAAGGTGTTAGTAATTGTTGTCCTGTCTCTTATGCCAAATAAAATGTTACCGTTATCCTCAGTATCAGCATAACCAATATCATTTTTCTCAAATTCTCTTCTAAAATTATAAATCAGCAACATCTGGTTATTTGGCCTTAAACGCGGTGAAATAACAATTTGCCATGAACTTTGATCATATTTATTAGCCTTTGCATAATATCCATTCACATCAAAGGCAAATATTTTACGATAATCGGATGATATCCACCCTCCACATGAATTAATTTTCGGAGCAATATATAACCTGCCGTCTTCCCTGGCTTCAAAATAGTCATGTTTATCTTTTGGTGCAATATTCCCAAAAACTCCGACCGACAATTGATTTTTAAACGTTGTACGTGAGTTAAAACCCATGACCATTCCTGTATATTTACGCGGATCGTATAATTGGCTGTGTACAATAAAAAAATAATTTCTCCAGTATAATACCTTCCAAAACGGTTTATAAATGTTATATTGAAATTCCGCAAAATCAGTTACCTCATTATTGTTGTAAAGAAATCCCATATCATTCGGATCATAGCTGTCACTTTTGTAATTACGCTCTATTTCGAATAAGAAATTGCCCTTTATTTTTTCAATTCCAAAATTTAACAAGTGTCCTTTGACTAAAGAGTCAGCTTGCTCATTAACCTGGCTATAATTTAATCTTCCTGAAATGGCATATGTTTGTTCTTTATTTGCTAATTTAAACTCAGATCCTGTTACATTAGCCCAGTAAGTACTATTATGATGTTGCAGATTCGTATTAATTAAAGATATATAAGAATTGTTTTTCATACTTTGATCAAATACAAGTATATTGTAATTGGTAAATGGTTGTGTTTGATATGTCCTTGTTTCTCCGGTTATTGTATCTTCTATTTCAGCTGTAGTTTCAGCCGTAATAGCATTAAAAACCCCTATTCCCAACCCTATGGGCAATCTTCCGGAAATTTTTGTTGCATTTAATAAACGGGTTTCTGTTGGATTATAAACTACTTCCTCGGTAGTATCAATTAATTCTTCAATATCGTCATACTTAAATGGTGTCCCCCCAATTCTTCTCGAGTAAAATATATTGGCTTTACTAAACAATTCATTCCCTTCGGTAAAGAATGGCCTTTTTTCGGAATAATTTATTTCAAACGGTGAAAGGTTAAGGATTTTATCATCAGACTCGACCTGTCCAAAATCCGGGATTAATATCATATCAAGGGTAAAACTTTCATTAATGCCATATTTTAAATCCATTCCGCCTTTAAATTTTCTTCCCCAAACTTCGTTTTCCGGATCTTTTTCCAGATAACCCGAAATATATGGTGTTACTGAAAGCCTGAGTGGGGGAACTATGTTTTTTATTCCTTTCAAAGTACCATCCTGGCTAACTATATCCTGGTTTTCCTGCGAAACATAATTCCATGTACTCCCTTCTTTTATCCTGTTTATAAACCTGAACAGATGTAATCCCCAAACTTGCTCTTCAGTTTTCGGAAATCGCAGTGCAGAATATGGTATCTCCATTTCAACAACCCAGCCCTCATCATTTAATACAACTTCGCTTTTCCAGACAGCATCCCAACTTAAATCGCCGTGTGTGCCTGTATGCCTTAAATCATTTTGCACTCCTGAAGCAGTAACAGTGAATTCAAAAGAATTTATTCCATCATTGAATGGATTAATAATAACAACAAAAAAATCTGCATTGGCATTATAACCATCATCACGCTTGCTTAAACTGGTTGAAATGCTATCCGGGCTTTCATCATACAACACGGCGCCAACATATAATGCCGAATTGGAATAAATAATTTTTACTTCGCTTTTTTGTGAAGGATCTTTTCCATTATACGGCTCATATTGATAAAAATCAGAAGCTATTGGTGCATTTAGCCATGCATCATCGTTTAAATAGCCATCAATTTTTGGTGGATTATCAGTTCTTATTGTAAAAAACTCCCTGTTCGCGTTTTGAGATGATAAAACCTGAATTATAAAATAAAATATTAATACACTTAATAAATATTTAAATCTCATTTTACTTTTTTCTGTGATGCAAAACATGGAAATATTTTTATCACACCAGTTCAACCATAATCTCAATTTATACTTTCGTATATAAACTTCAAATATTAGCAATTTTGAATTAATTACAATATTACTTAACTAATTTTAACTATAATATAATTACAAAAATCCTGCTCGACCTGCTTATGTGCTGTTATAAAGCCTTATATATATGTTTGCGGACTAAAAATTCAATGCTTTATAACATGTTTTGCCCCTATACGAACAATTCTTGTACAAGGCCGCACATTAAAAAGAGAATAAATTTTAACAGATGTGTAGATAATTCTAAGAAAAAAGATAATTTTGATATTTAGATCAAATTTATTCGATGAAAAGAGTATTAACATTAATAAGCGGATTGCTAATATTACTTACTACTGCCATTATTGCTCAATCACCGGCAATTGACAGTTTACTGGATGAATTAAAAGATGTTAAAGAAGATAGCAATAAAGTTAATTTATTAGCCAATGTTTCTTATGAATTAGCTCGCTATAACTACGAAAATGCCCTGCAATACAGCAAACTGGGTATTTATTTAGGCGAAAAATTAGAATATAAAAAAGGCTTGGCCAGTTGTTATAAATCTATTGGAGTTATCTATTATTACCAGAATGATTATCAACAATCGCTGGAAAATTATTTCAAGTGTTTAAACTTAAGTAAAGAAATTAACGAAGTAGAACTCACAGCAGGTATTTTAAATAATATTGGACAAGTCTATTATTTACTGGGAAATTTTGACCTTGCGCTGGAAAAATGTACGGAAAGCCTGAAACTTGAAGAACAACTAAAAAATGATCTGCAAATTGCCAAGGTGTTGAATATGATCAGTATAATTCACCAGGAACAAGGCAAATATCCATTAGCGCTTGAAAATTATTTCAGGAGCCTTAAAATATATGAAGAAAGAAATGACAAAGAAGGAATATCAGATGTATATAATAATATTGGTTTAACTTATATGTATCAGGGAACCTATGACCAGTCGTTGGATTATTATTTTAAAGGCCTTGCCATTAGCGAAGAATTAACTGATAGTACTATAAGATACCGAAAAATAGCAAATGCTTATCTTAACATTGGAAGCATATATGATTACCAGGAGGATTACGAAAAAGCGCTGGATTATTTTAACAGAAGCATACTGATTTTTAAAACGCTGGATGAAAAATTCAATTTATCCTTTGCATATGATTATATTGGCCGGATATATCATAAAAAGAAAAACTATGATCAGGCCCTGGAATATTATTTTAATGGTTTAGAAATATGCGAAGAGATAGATGATCAGGTTGGCGTGGGTTTATCATATACAAATATTGGAGAAAGTTATGCAAGACAAGGGGAATATTCAAAAGCCCTTGACTATTTATTTATAAGCCTGAAAATAAGTGAAGAAAATGGGAATGTAAATAATACTGCCACCAATTGTCTTAATATTGGCGAAATCTATTTTGAACTTGGTAATTATTCGAAATCTTTGCAATATTTAAACAGGTCAAAACAAATAGGAAATGAAATCGGTGCACTTGAAGCAGAAAAAGATGCATCAGAAGCATTAAGCAGAACATATTCGAAACTCAACAATTATAAACTGGCTTACGAAAATCATGTGCTCTTTAAAACCTTGTTTGACAAATTAAAAAGTGATGAAAATGTAAAAAGTATTGCCCAGCGGGAAATGCAATATGAATTTGACAAAAAACAAAAACAACAGAAATTTGAAGAAGCACAAAAGAAAGCAGCTCGTGACGCTGAACGTAAAAGAGAAAGACTTATACGGTTTATATTCATCATTATTATAACCTTTGTTATGGTATTTGCTTTCTTTATGCTTAGAAGTTATCAAATAATTAAGAAAAGCAATATTCTGCTTGCCCAACAAAGAGACCAGATAACAGAGCAAAAACAATCTATTACCGACAGTATTATTTATGCAAAAAGAATTCAGACTGCAGTCCTTCCTTCGCCCGATTATGCAGAAGAAATACTATCGGAGCATTTTATTCTTTTTAAACCACGTGATATAGTAAGCGGCGATTTTTTCTGGATGACACAAAGGCAGGGCAAATCAATTATTGTTGCGGCTGACTGTACCGGACATGGGGTTCCCGGGGCATTTATGAGTATGCTGGGAGTATCGTTCTTAAACGAAATTGTAAATAAAAACGAAACCTCTCAGGCTAACCTGATATTAAACCAACTAAGGGCTGCTGTAAAGAAAACTCTTGATCAAACTGGTAAAAAAGACGAAGCTAAAGACGGGATGGATCTGGCTTTATGTATCTTTGATTATGAAAACAAGAAGATGCAATATGCAGGAGCTTATAATCCACTTTATTTATACAGAAACAATGAATTAATTGAAACCAAAGCTGATAAAATGCCGATAGGAATCCATATAAAAGAAAAAGAATCATTTACAAATCATGAATTTGACCTGCAAAAAGATGATACTTTTTATATTTTCTCTGATGGCTTTGTTGATCAGTTTGGTGGTGAAAAAGGACAAAAATTTAAATCTAAAAAATTCAAGGAGCTTTTATTAGGCATCCAGGACAGGTCGCTTAAAGAACAAAAAGAAATACTGGATATTACTATTGAAAACTGGCGTGGGGATTTCGAACAACTTGATGATATTTGTGTAGTTGGTATACGCATTTAACCTGATAATTATTTCAATTAATCAACGCAAACCCTGATTTTATCAAACTCCTGTAATTTAGAATCGTTTTAATTAACTGTAATACACTGATTTTCTTGCTGTTTGCATTTATCGCAAATACAATATCCCTGATAATCCATTTCTTGTCATTGGTTCTATATCAGATAATTACAATGCTATTTCATTCATTATATTTTAAATTACTTTCTTTTGAAGCATCCATCTTGATTTTCTCACGTCTATTTTTTATATTTATGTTGCTTTATTTTTAATGTGTTAATTAACTAAAATCCCAAATATTATGTTAAGAAATTTACTTTTTAAGAACATTGTATTGTTCGTAACAATGTTCATATTTAGCTTTTGGGCAGGTGCTGCCCAAATTTTTGTTTCTAACGGTGGAAATGATGCAGGAGGCGACGGAACAGAAGGAAATCCTTATTTCACCATACAGTATGCTATTGATATGTCTGTAAATGGCGATGAAGTGATTGTAATGGATGGTTACTATCCATCCCCAACCACAATCGATTTTTTAGGAAAAGAAATTATAGTCCGTTCAATTAATGGCCCTAAAAATTGTGAAGTTGAAAATACAACTGCTTTAAATGTTTTTGTCTTCCAATCAGGAGAAACTAATTTATCAAAATTAGATGGTTTCCAAATATATGGTGGAGACAATGGTGTTTTTGTAGATCAGTCAAGTCCTGTAATAAAAAACTGTGAAATCTATGGGAACAGCCAGATGGGTGTATATGTTAGCGGAAGTTATATTGATACACTTCCAACACCCGGTATTACTTTTATTGCCAGAAACCTGATATATTGGAATAATTCCGATGGGGTACAGGTTTCTGAATACTGTTCTGCAAACGTGATACGAAATACTATTGTTGAAAACGGTACTACAGAAGTTGGCTGTGGAGTTCATGTTAGTTCTGCAACTGTATTAATCAAAAATAATATAATTGCAGAGAATGAAGAATTTGGCATAAATGATGGTATGGGCGGATCTCCTATAACTAATATATACAATGACGTATGGAATAATTATTCCGGAAATTACAATGCTGTCGCTGCTGATGCAACAGAAATCTCAAGTAACCCGATGTTTGTAGATCCTACAACCGGAGATTTTTCACTTCAAGAAGGTTCTCCATGTATTGATGCCGGTGATCCTACTTCAGAAAATGACCCGGATGGAACTTTAGCTGATTTGGGGGCTATTTATTTCCATCAGGGTGGAACTGGATCAGAAGATTGGAGTGTTTCAGTTGATCCACTTAATGAACATATTTTTAATGTGGATGTAACCTGGGATGCATGGACTGATACAATGAGTAATATTTTCTATGTTGTGTTCTGGTACGGACAACCCGATCTGGACAATGCTCCACAACCAAACGGATTTGTTCAGTTTGTCGGTCCGGGAACCGCAACTGCTTATGTTCCGCTTAATGCAGAATTTGAAGTAACTGTAGCTGCAATCTGGACAGAAGATGGGATGATGAGCATGGAACCTGATGCTTCATCAGAGGATACACCAGTTATACAATTGGTAGCACAACAAACAGATAATATTGCTTTGGCATTATCAAGCCATGGATATGATACAGAATACAACTACGAAATGGAACCAGGCAAGGAAGCCTTTTTCTATATCATTGGACATGATTACCCTGATGTCGATACTTTTTATATAGGATATCGGCTCGACACAGCGGGAACATTTATTATTTCGCATGGAGAATTAATTATTGATGATGCAAACAGTTGGATGACTTTTAATGATATTAATGATTACAGTTGTCCGTTAAGCAGTATTACATATCAGTATTCATGGAATTTTGATACAACAGAAATTACTTTCTTTGATATTAATTCTGATGCTTGCGTAGAAAGAGCAAATATTTTAACATCTGGTGTTTTTGTTGAAAAATGTCCTTTGAAAATTAATTACAATGTTGGTAATGAGACAACTGCAGGTGCAATGGATGGATTTATTGAAGTAACTGCCTATGACGGCGTTGAACCTTATTATTTTATGTGGGATTTTGGATCAACTGATCAAAATATTTATGGATTAGGAGCTGGTTCTTACTGGCTTACCGTAACTGATGATG
>DAOVJU010000202.1 GCA_030632095.1 Chlorobiota bacterium | reverse complement strand
AAGTAGTTTTACCGGCTCCCATTTCACCATAAAAAGCTGTTACTGTGTAGGATTTTGTAAGTTCAATAAATTCTTTAGCTGTTTCGTGAATTGATTCAAGCGATTTAAGAACTAATTCCATTGTTTCTATTATCCTTTTGAACTTAATGTTATTAATGGTATAATCATTTCTTCCAGTGATATTCCTCCATGCTGAAATGTGTCCTTATAATATCCAACATAGTAATTGTAATTATTTGGATACGCGAAAAAGTTTTCATTGGTTGTAAATACATATGATGTGCTAATATGTGTTTTCGGAAGATATGCTTCATTAGGTTTAGTAATTTCAAACACTTGTTTTGCATTATAATTCAGGTTTTTACCTTGTTTATAGCGCAAATTTGCATTTGTGTTTTTATCCCCTATTATTTTAACCGGATTGTTTACGCGTATAGTTCCGTGATCGGTTGTAATTATCACTTTATAGTCTTTTTGTCCTAAAAACTTAATAAGTTCATATAATGCGGAATGCTGAAACCATGACAAAGTGAGTGACCGGTAAGCTGACTCATCCCTTGCAAGTTCTTTTATCATTTCCATTTCAGTTCTTGCATGTGATAGCATATCAACAAAATTATACACTATTACCGATAGCTGATGATTGATAACATTTGAAATGGTTGCGCTGGTTTTCTGTTTGCTGCTTTTATTCCCGGTTTTTTCATAATAAAAACCGGTTTTGTAACCAAATCTGTTTAACTGGTGTTTTAGAAGTTCTTTTTCATGCATATTTTTTCCGCCCTCATCTTCATCATTTTTCCATAAATGAGGATATAATCGTTCAATTTCCGATGGCATTAATCCGGCAAAAATTGAGTTTCTGGCATATTGAGTAGCTGTTGGCAGTATGCTGTAATAAAGCAAATCTTCTTCTATATTTAAATGTTCCCTGATTAATGGTTGTAAGATTTTCCATTGGTCAAACCGCAGGTTATCAATTATAATTACAACTACATTCTTATTGTTTTTTAAATGAGGAAATACCTTGTTTTTAAAAACGCCTGGAGAAATTAAGGGTTTGTCTTCATTTTTCGGATCAAACCATTTTAAATAATTATTATTAATATATTTTGCAAATGATGTATTGGCCTCAGATTTTTGCATTTTAAATACTTCATTCATTCCACTATCAGATGAACTTCCCAGCTCTAATTCCCAATAGATGAGTTTTTTATATACTTCAATCCAGTCTTTATAGTTCATTGAATCGTTAATTAAAGATCCAATGTTTTGAAAATCTGATTGATATCCTGATGTTGTCCGTTGTGTAATAAGTTTATTCCGGTCAATGTTTTTTTTAATTGAAAGAAGAATTTGGTTAGGATTAACAGGTTTAATTAAATAATCAGAAATTTTTGACCCAATTGCTTCATCCATTATGAATTCTTCTTCGCTTTTGGTAATCATAATTACAGGAATTCCGGGCCTGTTGCTTTTAATTTGAGTTAGTGTTTCTAAACCACTTAATCCGGGCATATTTTCATCGAGCAGTATGATATCAAAATTTTCAGCTAAAACTTTCTCCAAAGCTTCATTACCGTTATTTGATGTATCAACATCATAACCTTTTTTCTCAAGAAATATAATATGGGGCTTTAGAAGATCAATTTCATCATCAACCCACAAAATCTTTACTTGTTGTTGCATATAAGAAAATTCTGTTAAAAGATAATAATCTGGAAAAATTGCAATTCGTTAATAATTATTGTTTTATATAGTTCTTTTTAAAGAACCTGTTATATTTATTTATGTCTTTGTCTTTATAAAATTTCACATAATTTTCCGATGAAATAACAAAATGCCTGTAGCTTTTGTCATCCAAACTACCCAAAAATTCTCCAAATTCAGTTATTGACTCAAAATAATTCATTGACTGATTTTTGTTTTTAAAGCTTTTCACGGTCACAAACTGAAATTCATCATTAAGTAATGCATTACTGACATTAAATTCCACAGTGCTGAAATAATCAATGTTAAAATTAGCTATCCCAAATTTTATCTGGTTTATATCGGTTTTTCTGTTCTCAACAATGATCATATAAAAATGAGTTGATCGTTTATTAACCTCATAGATTTCTTCAGCCATTTCGTCGGTTACTTCACTTTCTTTATCCTCATCATCTCCAAATGCACTTTCTTCTTCTTTTTCACCTTCACTTTCATCGTCCCTGTTTATATAGGCAATTATATTTTCAGCTTCTTGTTTTACTTCGCTTTCAGGGTATTTTTTTATAAGTTCTTCCAACTCTTTCTCGAATTCTTCAATTTCCTTTGTTTTACCAGATACAAGTGTTTTTAGATATTGAAATTTTGGCATTAATTCACTGTCGCTGTAAACAGAATCGGCATAGTAATAATTCGTTAAAACGATATCATAATTGTTTTGTAAATAGTATTCATAGGTTGTATTATAAAAATTCTTTATTTCGTTTTCTTTTTCTTCAATTTCTTTAAAATAATTTGGATTGGTTAAAATACTTGCATATTGGCTATCAGGATAGCTCGAAGCAATAAGCCTTTTGTAATACTCAGCTGCAGAAGCATTTTCAATTTCTTTATTTAAAAGATAAAGATAATAGTATGAAGATAAAGCATTTTCGTTTTCAGGAAAACGCTCATTCATATCTTTAAATATTTGAATTGATTGTTCATAATCTTTGAGTTTCTCTTTGTATACTTGTGCCATATTGAACAGGGCCTGGGCAATATTATCATTTGAGATTTTAATTAAAGAATCATTTAATGGTAAATCCTGTAAATAATACTCTGGTTGTTTATTATTAAACTGGCTTGAGGCTGTGTCTTCAGTTGTGGCAAGGTTGTCTTCATCTGTAAAACTCATTGTAGTTTTGTTCTTTCGCCTCCAATTATCTTCCAGCTTTCGTCTTCCCCATATCTTTGTAAATTCCGATTGGCCTATGCCCAAAGTAAGAGGATTGTAAAAATACCATTTGCCTGATGTTGGAGCATTTGGTTGCCTTGCTTGTTCTCCTTGTAATAAAGCAGTTTGTTGTTGTTCTTCAAGTAATCTTTCTTCTTCCTGTTTTACTTTTTCTATTAAATCTAAAATGAACTGGTCCCTTTCTGGTTTTTCCATCATTGCAATTCGTTGCAAACTATCTTCCCTTTCAACAATATCAAGGTTCTCCACAAGCTCATTTAGGCTTTTTGACTTATTAAAAATGATTGTATAGTTAGGAAAATCATCGTCAAGAAAGGATACAGCACTATCGTAATAAGCTTGTGCCATTTTATATTCCGGTTGAGTAAAATAGTAATCAGCTATAGCAAGAAATGAAATTGCTTTTTGATTGTCGTTTGAAACACTGTATTTTACCGAAAGCTTGAAATTTTCTAAAGCAAGTTCTTTTTGATCTTCTTTCAGATTAATGTTAGCCAGGGCATAATATATTTGATCCTGGTACTCTATGTTTTTATCATCTTTAAGCATTTTTTCAAGCTCTTTTTTTATTTCCTTGCTTCCGGTTAATGATACATCATACAATCTTGCCCGGTTTATCCTTGCATTAAATGACATTTCGTAGGCAGGGTTAAGTTTCACCACTTCTCCATAATTGTATGAAGCATCTTCAAAGTTTTTCCTTGATTCATTTATCTGTGCCAGGATGTAATAGTATCGCGCTTTTTTACTTTTTTTAGGTTCTTTATTAACTGTTGAACGTAATAAAGGAATTGCATCATCATATTTATTTTGCTGAAGAAAATAATGCACTGATGTTAACAAATAATCATGCTTATAATCTTCAGGAAATTCTTCATCACCATCAAGTTGATCTAAAATATTCTTAGCATCCCTGTAATTCTTTAATTCAATGTAAGTTCTTGACAACCAGATTAAAGCTTCGAATTTGATTTTGTTGTCAGAATATTCTTTCACTATATATGAAAAAGTTTCAATAGCCGGATAAAAATCATGTTTATGAAAATGTGCTTTGCCTAATAACAAATATGCATCGTCAATCCACTTCGTATATTCGTTTTTGTTTAAGAAATCTTTTTCTTTCTTACTTAGTTTTTTATTTTTTTTCTTCTTGGGTTTCTCAGTAATTGAATGCCTGTTAATTAATTTTGATGCTTTTTCGATGGTTCTATTCATTTCAGGAGCTACAGACCTGGCTATTTTTTCATCACAATATATAAATACAGGTAATATTCTAGTATAATCATCTTTGTGCGATCTTTCCACTTTGTTTAATCCATTTTCATAACTCAGATTAGCATTGAAAAACACATTGTATTTTGAAGTAAGGTTATGAAATGAGCGTGTAAGCAAGGTGTTTTTTTTTGTAGAACATCCTGAAGTAATTAAAACAAATAACACTAAATATTTTATAAAATTTGATTTTCTTAAAAAGACAGACATTTAATAATTTGTTTCGTATAATGTAAATTTACCTCTTCAGGCTAATAACTAAGATTTTGCAAAAATATTTTAATTTTCTTTAAAATTCTTATTTACAGCTATAATTCCGTTGAATAAGTTACAAATTGATTAATTCAAAATACTAATTACAAAACAGCCTGATAATTGCAATTTTTATGGCATAATCTATTATGGGTGATCTATTCCCAAGATGAGCCAACAGTTTTGTGAATAAAGGCAAGGTGCAGTAGGTGAAAAGAGCTTCTGTACTGTTTGACGAATCGCTGTATTCGAGACCCGAACGTACAGTGGTTTGAGAGGCGCACTCCGTCAGTTTATCTGGCGGAGCCGTCTACTCGATTAGTGGCTGTATGTATTTGTTCTACAGGCAATTATCTTATTTCATAATCACCATTTTTTTCAAGTCTGTAAGTTTGCCGTTTATTTCAAGACTATAGTAATAAATTCCGTTGTTTAAACCTTTTGTGTTTAATTCTATTTTATAAGTTCCTTTGTCTTGCTTGCTGTTTACCAACGAATTAACTTCACTACTAAGTGAATTGTAAATTTTTACTGAAACATTTGCTTCTTCTTTAAGTTTAAATTTAATTTCTGTTGTTTCGGTAAACGGATTTGGATTGTTTTGATATAATATGCCAATTTTATTGTCAAATTCGCTTAAAAAATCATCGTTTTCTTGTTGTTGATTTTTATTTCTTAACAAACTTAATAAATCGTTACGTTTTTTTACATATTCATTTTTAGACTTTGGACGTAATTCCGGATTTTTCCAAATATATGTTGCTTTATCCCCGTCATCTTCAATTAAGAAATGTACATGTCCTGCATCTATTACTGCATAAATTGAATCTTCCAACGATTTGGGATTTTCTACTTTTTCTTCATAATATGTAAGTGCTGTTTGATAATTTTTAAGTCTTATTTCACACTCAGTTATTAAATCTTTAGCTAAGTCATTCAATTTATCGCCATTTTGCAGGTTTGGTTCTGTTTCAAGATAGGCTTTTAAGCCTGCATAATCTTGAGTTGATATATCAACAACTGAAAATAATTCTTTTAATGCTGCAAATGCAAATTTAGATTCAGGATAATCTGTAATTATTTGTTTTAAATTCGTTTCGGCTAATGTATAATTTTCGTTTTTAACATTTTCCATTGCTGATTCAAATAGTTCTTCGGGACTGCCTGGAGTATATGACATTGCCTCAAAACCACAATCCCATACAGGTTCAAAACTAAAAGCTTCATATGGTAATAAATCTCTCTCGGGTTTAAAATCATTGCCCCAGCAATTATACCTGACATCATACATACCATATGAGAATAAATCGCTATTATCAATGCAATTTATCAGAGGTTCGTCAGATGTAAAATTTTGTATAACATTTCCATGAAAAAAGTAAGGAAAACTATTATCAACTGATATTAACTGATTTTCAGTATTATCGAAAATCATTTGATTATCTTCGGGATTAGTTATGTCTTTATCGCCAACAAGTATTTTACTGTTATGATAACAGCCAATTCCATAATCGTTGTTATTTATATTATTGTTTTTAATATCAACTGTACTGCTGTAAACTCTAATTCCATTAGTATGTTTACATCCGGGCGAAGCATGATTGTTTTCAATTACATTACCGGCAATTAAATGTTCTCTGAATTGTCCTGCTTTGTAAACAGAAATACCGCAGCTATTGTTGTTTCTAATTGTATTACCTTCAATTGTAAATTCAGGAAATCTTTCAATTCTAATTGCAGAAAAACCTTTATAATTTGTAAAAGTTGAGTTTGATATATCAAGATTAAATGCTGATTTAGGATCAGTTAGATCTTCAATAGCTGATAAAGGCCTTACATCAATATTTGCGTTGTTAAACACACAGTTTTCAATAGTAATATTATCGCTACAATAATCAATTGTGCTGTTTGTGAAATTACAAGAAGCAATATTTAAATCACCAGTGAGCAATCCACTATTTTTAAGATTGCAGTTTGTGAAACTTACATTGTTGCCTATTTGGATATTGCCTGAAACATCTATATCATAATTATCGGCATATATATTTGCATTGTTGGCTATAAAAAAAATACCGTTT
>DAOVJU010000421.1 GCA_030632095.1 Chlorobiota bacterium | reverse complement strand
TCAGAACAACCGAGTAAGATTCGTTCAAAACGGTTTTTGGATTGCCATGAATAAATTCGTGATCAAAAATGTGAAAGAAAGTAGAATCTGCAAAAAAGAACCTTCTTTCATTGTATCTCTTATCACCAATCTCAACTAACATTCTTGGAGATTGAAAATTAAAAATCCGGACAACATTTTTAATCATTCCGGGATATTCGTCTTTCATAGTAAATGCAACGGGAAAAGGGCTACTTGCAGAATTTTCGCCTACTCCATCAAAATCATAAACATTGACAAGCCTGTAGATATTTTCGGCATTCTTATGGTATCGGTCATAGCTTAACTCGTCAATAATATACAACATAATAATTATAAAGCTGGCAATACCAATAGCAAGACCGCTAATATTTATCAGGGAATAAAACTTGCGTTTTACTAAATTTCTTATTGCTATTTTTATATAATTTTTAAACATTTAAGATTCCTTGTGATATATCTTGCTAACTATTTTCCATCCATCATCAAATTTATACAATGAGAGATAATCAGTGTAAATTTGTTTTGAATCTTTATATAAAGCGATCTTGGCAACAGCTGCATTTCCTGTAATATCAATAAAAAGATATTCGCAGGTTACTATTTCATTTTCTGCCGGGGGTTCAGGATTTTTCTGTTTTTTCATTTTTGCATACTCAATCCAGTTGTAAATAGGTAATTTTTCCAGCATATTATTCCTTAAAATAAGCAAATTAAATCCCGGATTAAAACCTTTCTCCGTTAATGCAATATCGCCCTTGTTCTGTAATCCATCTACATAGGCTGTTTGTATTACTTTTTTTATTGCTTCTTTTTCAGGTTTAAGGTCATCCTGGGTAAAAGCAGAAAATGAAAAAATTAAACAAAATGATACTACCAAAAGTTTTTTCATAATAATATTCTCCTATAATTTTAATTAATAAATGTGATTTATTTGTTATTTATAATTTGTCCCATCCCGAATTTTCGGGATTCGGGATTATGATTTCTTGTTTATCTTGTTTAGAAATTGTGTTTGGGTATTGCTTAATGCCTACTCATAACTCCAATATTCCTCTATTCCATCATTCCATTCTATTATGATTCAACTTACTTATGCGGTATTTTTCTTCTGAACATAAGCGGAATGTTTTCATCACTAGGTGCACCAATTTCCACAAGTTCCCAATTCTTGTCATAATCGGCAATCCAATGTTTTAAAACCTTAACTTTATCTTTGGGCAGAATATCATTACCTTCCCAGCTTAATAATTCAACCCTGTATTGTATGGTTTTTTTTCTTCCATTGATCCTGACATCAATTTCAATGTTTTGTTCAATGTCAATATCCGGAATTAAAATAACTACTTCTCTCATAATTTTATATTTAAATAATAAATTTATTCATATTTCAATGCATTAACCGGGTTTGTCCTGGCAGCTTTATATGCTTGATAACTCACAGTCATTATAGCAATTAGTAACCCTATTAATCCGGAAATAACAAAAACCCAGACAGATAAGCTAATCCTGTAATAAAAGCCGGCTAACCATTCATCAAGAAAATAGTACGCTACAGGCCAGGCTATAATATTTGCTATCAGCACCCATTTTATAAATACTTTATTTAACATTTGAATAATTGAATTGGTAGATGCACCATGTACTTTACGAATTCCAATTTCTTTTGTTTTTTGTTGAGCAATAAAAGCAGCTAAGCCAAATAATCCCAAACAGGCAACAAAAATTGCCAAAATTGTAAATCCAATCAAGGTTTGTTTCATTTTCTGTTCATTCTGATAAAGATTATTATAACGTTCTGTTAAAAATATACTTGAGAATTGCACACCTGGAAATAGTTTTTCCCATTTTTTTTCAACAAGTTCAAGTATTTCTTTTTCTTTTCCTTCTGCATATTTCACACTTATAAACCTGATTCGTTTTGGAGATAGAAAATGAGACATTGGTTCAATTTTCTTATCAAGTCCTTGATAATGATAATCTTTTACGACACCAATAATTTCCCCTTTGGTTTCCAACTCATTACCATAATGAGTAAATGTAGCCCTAATAGCTTTTTCAGGATCCTTGATTCCTATTTTTTTTATAGCCGCCTCATTAAGAATCCATCTACCCAATGTATCATTAGGATATTCTTTTGAAAAGTTTCGCCCTGCAATTATATCTATTCCATAAGTTTTAAAATAATCATAATCTATAGAATAAAATTTGCTTAAGAATGTCTCATCTTGTAATAATTCTGTTTCAAAACCTGTATCTGAATAATTTGAACTTGTGGGTATTTTTTCGGAAGATGCCACTTTTTCAATTATCGGTTGTTGTAGTAATTCATCACGAAATACTTGATAATGATTACGCACATAATTACTTTCAACAGGAATAATAAGCATATTTTCTTTTTCAAAACCCAATGATTTATTTTGAAAATAATTCATTTGCAGGTAAGCTGTTAATGTACCTATAATCAAGCTTATGGATATTCCGAATTGTAATACTACCAAAATTTGTCTAAAGTTGAAATTACTGGTCTTCCCATTCATTTTCCCTTTTAAAACAGCTATCGGTTTGAATGATGACAAATAAAATGCAGGATATAATCCAGCCAGTATGCCGGTACCAATAATAATTATTAAAAGTATAAGTAAATTTTCGGACTTTCCAAGGGTAAGCAGAGTTAATGACTTATTGGCAAAAGTATTATAATATGGTAAAATAATCTCGATAATTAAAAGAGCTAAAACAAACGAAATTACAGCCATAACAAATGATTCGGTTAAGAATTGGAAAACTAACTGCTTTTTATTTGCTCCCATGGTTTTTCTAACTCCAACTTCCAAAGATCTTCTTCCTGCCAAAGCAGTCGACAAATTCATAAAATTAAAACATGCAATCAACAATATTAAAACTGCGACAATGGAAAAAATATAAACAGATGTTTTACTTCCACCCGATTCAATACTCCACATTCTATCAGTCAGATGAATATCTTTAATTGGTAAAAGATATAATTCCATAGAAGCTTCAGGATCGTCATCCTGAAAAAATTGGATGTAGGCAGGTAAAATGTATTGTTCAACTAATATCTGAAGTTTGGCTTCAGCCTGTTCTTTTTCAATTCCATCCTTTAATAAAACATAAGTATAAAGATAATTGTTTAACCAGGTTTTTAAATTGTCCGGCATATATGTCTCAAGCGTATTAAACGAAACTAAAACATCGAAATGAAAATGACTGTTATCAGGGACATTTTCAATAATACCTGTAACGAGATAAGATTTTTTTTCATTACCCCATTCAATAAGTAAATGCTTGTTTATTGGATCTTCGTTTCCAAAATATTTTTCAGCTCCTTTTGATGTTAGAACAACTGTAAACGGCTCCTCTAAAGATTTGTCAGGATCTCCCCGTAAGAACTGAAAAGTAAATACAGAAAAAATGCTTGCATCAGCAAAGAATACTCTCTCGCGGTGATCTACACCTCTATTGTCCTCAATTGAAAACTCATTAGGAAACAAACGTACCATATCCTCAAACTCAGGGAGATCAGATTTAATAGTGGTTCCGTAAATAGCGCTGGTAACCGGAACCAAAAACCTCTCATTATTATAAAATATGTCACGTTCAACCCTGTATATTCGATCTGCTTTCTTATTATATTTATCATAACTCAATTCATCAAGCACCCATAAAGCTATCAAAATTGAAGCTGCCATCCCTATTGCCAACCCAATTATATTAATTAATGAAAAGAATTTATATCTTAATAAATTCCTTAAAGCAACCTTAAAATAGTTTCTAAACATAATTATCTGAATATCAATTTATCTTTACCACCAAACGAATCATAAGAAGAGACTATAACTTTTTCTCCGGGCTGCAAGCCTTCTAACACCTCGTAAAAATTAGTATTTTGCCTGTTTATTCTGATCTTTCGTTTTGTAGCAAAACTTTCCGTGGGATCAACAATATAAATCCAGTTGCCTCCGGTTTCCTGGAAAAAG
>DAOVJU010000456.1 GCA_030632095.1 Chlorobiota bacterium | reverse complement strand
GTATTTACCAGGCAATGGTTACCACTGTAGCCGGATTAATTGTTGGTATTTTAGCCTACTTTGCGTATAACACTTTAGTTGCCAGGGTAGAAAAAGTTGTATTTAAAATGGAAGCCAGAACAACCGAATTCATGGACTTATTAAATGAACCGGTAAGTTAATCCTGTGAAGGGTGATTAAGGAGTCAGAAAAGAGCAGGTAGTAATTAACAATAATTACAAACTAAATATCAACTATGAAAAAATTAATTTATTTAATAGGATTTCTTTTTCTACTCATAGCTTGTAGTGATGATGAAGAGATTATTTCTCCTAAAGCATGTTTTACTTATTCCGTTGATACCGGAAGTAATGCAATGGATAAGTATGTTTCATTCATTAACTGTTCTGAAAATGCAGATGATTATACATGGAATTTTGGAGATGGCAATATATCAACTGAAACAAATCCAACACATTATTATTCAGATGATAATGAATTCATTGTTACATTAACCGCATCTAATAATTCAAATTCTGATATTGCTACTGATACGATTAATGTTAACTGGACACAACCAAAAGCATGTTTTACCTTTAGTTATGAAGGAGAGGTTATTTGGGAAACATATATAGTATTTACAAATTGTTCTGAAAATGCCATTTCATACCTTTGGGATTTTGGTGATGGAAATACATCAGTGAAAGAAAACCCTGATCATGACTATATGGATGATGGCGAGTATATTGTTGAACTCAAAGCATTTCGTGGATCAGCCTATGATACATTTACAGATACCGTTTTAGTGTATTGGACCCAGGTTGACAAACCAAATATTTATATTTATCCTGAAACAGAAATTGATATACTCGTTGAACTCTTTTTTCCTTTAGGAGGGCATATTGTAAAATCTATACCTGAATATGGAGATGGCTGGAATGTGAATGTCGATGAAACAGGGTTAATAAATGATACTTACAATTACCTGTTTTATGAAGCAGTGCAACCTGATATCTGGCAATATGAAAAAGGCTGGTGTATAAAAAAAGACTCCCTTAGAGATTTTTTCGAAATGAATATGAATGATTATAATTTTTCAGAAAATGAAATTAATGACTTTACTGAATATTGGATACCGCTGCTTGATGGTTTCAATTATTTTTATATTTATCCCCAAACAAATTATTTGATTAACAAAGTTATAGAATTACGTTTATCTGAAATGCCAGATAATATTGGTAGATTGTTTTATGGTATAATTGGATCAAATGAGTATAAAGAAATACCAGAATCTGATGTTGAATCATTTAATAGAGAAGGATTTACTGTTATGGAATGGGGAGTTTTCAGAAAATAATTTTAATTAAAAAATTTAGTATTATGAGAAGAAATTTATTAAAACTATGTATTTATTTATTTCTCTTTTTATTCATTACAGGTTGTGAAAAAGAAGTTACTGACCTTGCAAGCATCATTACGGGGACTTACAAGGGTACTATAAAATTAGGTTCATTAACGAATTATTCTATTTATTCTAATTGTACTTCGGTACTTGAAAAAGACGATGAAACCAATGTCACCTTGAAAATCAAGATAGGGACAACCAATATTAATATTCCGGAAAAACCGGGAATTCATATCACCGATGAAGGGAATAATGTTTATAGTTTAGCATATCTTGATGACAGTGGTTTATTGCAAGGTGAAGTTTATGGTAAATCTCTGACATGGACTTTTAGTCTTTTTGCAGACAATACTGAAGAAATCTTTGATGGCACTAAGGAATAACTTTTTTTATAAACCCCATTTTTAATATTTTATTGAATTTTAAAATATGGATTTAACTAACTAAAAACAGAATATGTTGAATTATCTGCAATAGATAAGGAAAACAATTCACTTACATTCAGTATCATAACAAATTCTGGATTTTTTCAAGATGGTGATAAGTCAGAAGCAAAATTGGCAAATTTATAATAAAGTAAGCTTGATTAATGAAACAATAAATTGAAGTAATAAGGAAAAAATAGTGCAACAAAAGCATAACATGCTATAAACAAATTTTAAAGGATAAAAACATGAAAAATATAGCAATTATTGGAGCAGGATTGATGACGAAACCAATGGTCGATTATTTTTTGAGTAAAAACGGATACAGGGTTACTTTGGTAGATCAGGTATTGGATAAAGCTATTGAAATAAAAGCAAACAGATCCGAGTGTACAGCTTTGGAGTGGTGCAATAACAATACTGAACAATTGGATAATATTGTAAAGGATTCCGATATTATTATTAGTATGGTACCAAAACCTGTTCATATTGCTGTTGCTGAATCGTGTTTGAAATACAAAAAAAATATGGTAACCGCTTCTTACGAAGTTCCTGAATTGATGGCTTTAAAAGAAAAGGTTGAAAAGCAGGGAATATTGATATTAAATGAACTCGGAGAAGTTCCGGGGATGGATCATTTTGGCACTCAAATGTTGCTTGAAGAAATAAAAAATGATGGTGGACGAATTATAAGTTTGAATTCATATGGTAGTGGAATACCTGCATTTGAATCCAATAATAATCCAATGGGTTATAAATTCAATTGGGATCCCAGAACAGTTTTTGTTGCCGCTCAAACAGCAGGAGCTTACCTTGTTAAAGGAAAGAAAATTTATGTACCAGGCGATAAACTATTTGAAAAATTTTGGTTTGTTGAGATTGATGGTCTCGGTACTTTTGAAACATACCCCAATAAAGATGTTGAAAAATATATTAAACCTTTTGGTTTAGATCATGACGTTTCTTTCTATCGCGGGCTTTTAAGATACTCGGGATATTGCAATAATATGCACTATATGGAAGCTCTTGGATTATTTGATAACGAACACCTTAATGACCTTGAAAATAAAACTTTCCGCAAATTTACTGCATCACTTATAGATTCGGATTCATCCCTGAACATTGAGGAAAGTTTAGCCAAATATTTAAAAATAGAATCATCTAACTCAGATATAATTCATCGTTTAAAATGGCTGGGATTATTTGATGACACCATAATACCACTCGATAAAGGGACTAATCTTGATGTCCTTTTAAACAGGATGCTGGAAAAAATGAAATATGCACCGGGTGAAAAAGATATGATTATATTGCACATTGAAATAATTGCCGAATTTGATAATGGTAAAAAAGAAAAAAGAACTGCTACAATGATTGTAAAGGGAAACCCCGGAGGAGAAACAGCAATGTCAAGAGCTGTAGCTCTTTCAACAGCAATTTCAGCAAGATTAGTTGTAGATGGAGTTATAAAAGCAACCGGATTAAAAATGCCACCCAATTTACCTGAGCTTTATAAACTTGCATTAGAAGAATTAAAAAAATTCGGTTTCGGGTTTTCAACAAAAAGAATTAAACTGAATTAGTAGAAAACCCTTATCGCACGCGTTTAACGAAGTGTAACGCCTGTGAAAATATAAGGATTACCAATAACACTCAATGCCGTGTTTAGCATAATATAACTTATGCCTGCAAGACACAAAAACCCTTGTTTTTCACTTCTTTATTCCTTAAATTTAACATCCTAAATACATATGCATTGGATTATACATTACAAAATCATAGAGTAGAAATAAAAACACTGTGTGTTTTAGCATGGTGTTAGTCGGAATTG
>DAOVJU010000336.1 GCA_030632095.1 Chlorobiota bacterium | reverse complement strand
ATATTTCATTTTTGTCATAGTCGAAGAAGTATTTATTGTCCACTTTGTAACCTCCTTCGCTTGTTTTGCGAAAAAACCTGAGCGGTTTAAATTCTGCCGAATCAACATAGACCTCAAAATTGTCACGTACTTTGAAAAACCAATCGTATTCTTTACGCGTGGTTCCGTAACTGTTGAAATGATATAATCTTTTTGAATTATTGCTTGCACTATCTACCCTGAAATAAACATCACCAGCATTAAGCCAGATAAAATGCCAGTTATAATAAACTTTATACGTAATGTTTTCACCAAATAAAAAGGCTGTGTTTTTAGTGTAGCATTGTGCGTTTGTCTCAATTGATAATGTTAACGATATAATTAAAGTAAAAATGAAAACAAATTTCTCTACTCTTATAAACACATGAGGCCGGTAGAAATAATATTTGTTTTTCATGATAAAAACTATTGGAATACTGGAATATTGGATTATTTATTCACTTTACCAATTTTATTTTCAATAGAATCTACTTTACCAGAAAGCCTGTTTTGCACATTTTTTCGAATATCAAACTTAACGGTAGAATAAACTCTTTCAGAAAAAGGCTCTAATACCTCATATGCTTTTTTTATTACTTCCAGGGCATCTGTTAATGTATTGGTTTCAATAATTGTTCCCATGGCAGTAAGTTTATAGGGATGGCCGCTTTCGCTGATCATCTTAATTACTTTGCTAACATATTCACTTAGGCTTGCACCTTTATCGGTAGGGAACATAGCAAATTCAGTTAATACAGACATTAGCTTTTATTTATGTTAATATTATCGGTTTAGGGTACAAAGCTAAAGCACCAAAATACAAATCACAATAAAACAAATAAAACCCAAATTCCAATATACAATGTTTGAAATTTTGAATTTAATAAATTGTTATTTATTTGTTTTTTGGAAATTGTTATTTGTATTTTTATATCCAAATAATTATACATATGCAAATTTACCAACCAACCCGGGAAGATGCTTTAAAGCTTTTTAAACAATATAATGAAAGCGAAAGTCTTTTTAAACATGCATTATCTGTGGAAGCAGTAATGCGTCATTTTGCACGCAAATATAATGAAGACGAGGAAAAATGGGGTGTTATTGGATTGATCCACGATTTGGATTATGATAAATTCCCGTTGCAGCATTGCATAATAACGAAAAAGATATTACATGACAATTCCTGGCCTGAAGAATATATTCGTGCCGTACTAAGCCATGCCTGGGGTGTTTGTACTGACCTGAAGCCCGAAAGTTTGCTCGAAAAAACTCTTTATGCAATTGATGAATTAACAGGTTTGATTACTGCATCAGCTTTGGTGCGGCCTTCAAAAAGCATAATGGACATGAAGGCCAAATCAGTGAAAAAGAAATGGAAAGACAAACGATTTGCGGCCGGTGTTGACCGCTCTATTATTGAAAAGGGCGCTGAAATGCTTGGAATGGATTTAACAAAATTAATTAGCGAAACTATTGCCGGGATGCGGGAAGTAGCTGAAGAAATTGGCCTTAAAGGGAATTTGAATTAAAGATATTAAAACTATGCCACAGATTAACAGATTTTATTGATTCAAAAATAGTATCTAAACAAATTAATCTGTGAATTAGTGGCAATATTTAAATGGCAACTTTACACGAAACCATAGCAAAATCACTTATCCGCAAGCACAAACGAATCGATTCGTGGTTTATATCACGTTATGGTTTTAACATATATCGTGGCTGTGAACATAATTGTATTTATTGTGATGGCCGGGCAGAAAAATATTACGTTGAAGGAGAATTCGGTAAAGACATCCGGGTAAAAATTAACGCACCGGATTTATTACGCAGGGAACTGGACCCAACCCGCAAAAGGAAGCCAATGAAGAAAGCATTTATATTGCCCGGCGGGGGAGTTGGCGACAGTTACCAGCCTGCTGAAAAAGATTACAAATTAACAAGACAGGTGCTTAAGGTTATAAATGAATATAATTTCCCAGTTCATATGCTAACCAAATCGACACTTGTAGAGCGTGACCTGGATATTTTAACTCAAATAAACAATAATACAAAAGCCATAGTAAGTTTTAGTTTATCCTCAGTAAAGGAAAATATTGCAAGGGTTTTTGAACCCGGATTACCTTCTCCGTTAAAGCGTATTGAAACCCTTTCAAAAGTAAAAACCATGGGATTGTCGGGGGGGGATTTTTTTACTTCCGGTAATTCCGTTTATATCCGATACCCCTGAACATATCCAAAATGCCTTAGGTCTTGCAAAAGAAGCCAATGCCGATTATGTTATATTTGGAGGAATGACACTTAAAGAGGGAAAACAAAAAGATTATTACTATAAGGTTTTAAAAGAAAACTATCCGGATTTAACTATCGAATATGACATAATATATCCCGGCAATGAATGGGGAAATGCAAGTTCGTCATACTATCACGCATTAAATATGCTTTTCAATGATATTGCCAGGCAATATAGAATTCCTAAACGGATTCCTGCTTATTTGTTTAATGATATACTGGATATTAACGATTTGGTTGTCGTAATTTTAGATCAGATGGATTATTTGCTCAAGTCTCAGGGGCAGAAATCACCCTATGGATTTGCTGCATATACAATCTCTCAGCTTGAAGAACCTCTTGGTACAATAAGAAACAAACTAACCGGTTTAAAAGGTGTTGGGAAGGTAACTGAAAGAATTATTCATGAGATAATGCATTCAGGAACTTCGAAATATTATGAGAAGCTATTGGTTGGGGACCTTTAAAAATCTGTCCTTATAATAAATCCATAACTCCTGACTGCCGGCAAAGCAGCTCCTTCAAATCCCTGTATATTATTTGAACTTATAACATGTTCTGGATCGATATGTGGTGTTTTAGCGCCCCATAATGCAAGGTTTCGGCCAAATATTGAAATTTTCAGATTCCTTATTTGTATCTTTTCTAATGCAAGACCAGATATATTATAGCTTAAGGAAATTTCCCGCAGTTTTATATAATCAGCCGGAATTATATTTAAAGCACTCGGTCCATTATAATATTCAGTAGCCCAGGTATAAGCATCGTAATAATTATTGTTTACCGCATCAGTAATTACCAGGTCTCCTGTAAATATATCTATATATCCGATTACCGTATTATCATAAAGTATGCCTCCCCCTTCTGATACGGGATCTCTCACAGGATTTCCCATATCATTAATTCCCGCTGTTTCCTCTAAAATTCCCGAAGATCTTCCAAACATCTGCGTTGTTGAATAAAATGAACCTCCCTTATGAAAATCGAATAAAGCAGTTAATATTACGTTTTTATATCGAAATTTGTTTGTTATTCCGCCTGTCCATTTTGAATTAATGTTTCCTATCGGCTGACTTAAAAAAGAACTTAAATATGTTCCATCTTCATATATTACCATTTTCCCGTTTTCATCATATATTACATTACTTCCCATGAAAGTGCCATAGGGCTCTCCCTCGATTATTGAATACCGGACAAACCGGTATGATGCCAAATCTATTTCTTCAAAGTATTTTGGCATATTAACTATTTTATTATTTCGCTTACGCCAATTTCCTGCTATTTCCCAGTTAAAATTCTTTTTGCTTACGGGTTTTAAATAAACATTAGCTTCCAGGATTTGATTTGATATTTTCCCTATTTCCATAACATAAATTGCTGAATCATTCAAAAATATGTCAATAGTATTTATATTGTTATTATAACGTAGAAAATTATGGTTGGCAAACCGGTATGTTAGTGTTGCTGAATAATTAGTTGTGTTTACACCGGTTGTTGATAAAAGTGGGAAATAATCGTTTCGGAATATCAGATCAAAAATTAATACTTGTCTGAATTGTATGCTTGAAAACACAAATTGGCTGAACAGTTTCCTTTTAAGTTTATTACTGAACGTATTTATTGAATCGTTTGTATTGCTTAAGCTGTAATAATCCGGAACTGTTAAATTCACTGCTTCTTTTTCGCTTAGCCGCGTCTGTTTATAATCCATCTCAATTCCCGGGCTTATTTGTATTAAAAAAGATTTGCCCGGATGATTAACATAATTTAATGTAAGGCTCGAATTAAGATTGTAGTAACTTATATCTTTCACTGTATAAGAAGAGCGCAAAACTGAACTAATAGCCTTTCGTTCTTTTCGCGTAATACTGTATGCATCAAGATTTATAAACCCGCTGAAAGAAAAGTGTTCATTAATTTTATATATTGATGATAGCTGTCCGTATATCCTGTCTTTTGTATCGGTTTCATAATTTTCATATTGTACCCAATATGGATTATCATGAAAAACCGGATTTTTATTTTTCAAATTGTAGCGGTTCCATGCCCTTTGTGTACCATCAGCCCTGATATATTCTTCCATTTTATCCATATCCCATTGTCGTTGTGTCCACTGGTTAAACTGCATCATAACATTGTTTACATCGTATCCGGTTGCAGGCCGTCCCTGGTTGTTGTTATTAATATAATTTACCTGTCCTCTTAGTGTTAACTTTCGTGTAGGAAAATAATTTGTATAAATATGAACTTTATTGCTTTTAAGTTTACTGTTGGGAAAAACTCCGTTTTTAATGTTATATGAATAAGAAAGGTTTGAGTAAGTATTTTTTTTAATAAAAGATGCTTTAAGATTTGTAGTAAATTCAAGCCCTGTAACAAAAAAATCTTCAATATTATTTTCGTGTTT
>DAOVJU010000126.1 GCA_030632095.1 Chlorobiota bacterium | reverse complement strand
TGGTTTGGTGAATATCCTATAATTAGAGATTTAAATGATGGGAACGATATTGAAGTAACAAATTATGTAAGTGGTATTGCTGGAATGGGATTATCATACTACTTTAACGAAAAAAGTCCTTCACCATTTATTTCAGTTGATTTAGGCTATTCAAATATTAGTGATTTTAAAGCAGTAAAAAATCACTTTGGTTTTGGATTGTCGTGGGGGGCCGGATATGAATTTGCTCCTCACTGGAATTTAAAACTTGATTTTTGTTATGGCTTCCCTGGCCAAGATAATTCGGATGAATTAAGTTTTAAAAATATTTATACTTTTATGCTTACACTTAATATATTAGGCTATTAGCATAATAATAAAAAAATTACAAAAAAAGCAAAATATACATATAGCGCGTACGATATGGTGGGTGAACCGAGTAATAATGCATGTTAAATATTAACCCATATCAATATTATGATAATCTTTATATAATTTCTATTTTTGCCTGTTTCAGATACGTAATTCCAGAAAACTTTTTCTATTGAAGATCCTTTTAATCATTGCGACCCCCAGAGAAGACCCTTTAAAAAACATGCAGCCATTCTCGCCCTTATCCTTGCCCATATTAGCATCGGTAGCTCCGGAACATCAGTATATATTTCATGATATGTTAATTGAAAAAGAAGCATTAAATTATGATCTGGATGTTGATTTAGTTGGAATAAGCTACAGAATTGCTGCAGAAAAGGAAGCATTTAAAATTGCCGGCCGTTTTCGAAGTAAAAACAAAACAGTTGTATTTGGAGGGCCACAACCTACTGCAGTGCCTTATCTGGCAAAAGAACATGCTAATGCAGTTGTTGTTGGTGAAGGTGAATTGCTCTGGCCTGTCCTTTTAGAAGACTTTAAAACAGGTAACTTAAAGGACTTTTACGTGTGCCCCCCGAATAAAATAAACAATACTAATTATCGTGTATTTAATCTTGATTATATACCCGATTTGAGCAAGCATCCCATGCCCAACCGGCAAATCTCAAAAAACAAGTATGTTTTTGATATGGTTTACGCTTCACGGGGCTGCCCCATAAATTGTGACTTCTGCTTAGTTTCTGATATTTTTGGCAAAAAGTGCCGTTTCAGGAACATCGATGATGTAGTTCATGAAATCTCAACATTTAAAAACTATTATTATCTGATAGATGAAACCGTTTTTGGACGATCAGGTTCTTATGAATACTATAAAGAACTATATGAAAAAATATATAAATTGCCCCGAAGAAAATACTGGACAGGACAGGCTAATCTCGATGCTGCCTCAAACCCAAAAGGAAGGGAAATAATCAGAAAAGCGGCCAGGTCAGGTTTAGTTTATGCAGCAATAGGAATTGAATCAATTAATAAAAATACCCTTATCTCAAGCGGGTCATTTGCTAAAATGGGCTTGAAGAAATCTGAAGATCACCTGGAAATATTAGAAAAAAACATTGCATTAATTCAAAATGAAGGTATTTCAATCTCCGGGTGGTTTGCCATTGGTTATGAAAGTGATAGTATACAAACATATTATGATACTGTAGACTTCTGTATAAAAAATCATATTTTTCCCATGATCTCCCCGGTACAAGCACTACCAGGATCAAGACTGTATAAAAAACTGAATGACAAAAACAAACTTCAAAACCAATTTGGTAACATTACCAATGTTATTCATACTTCGATTAAAGATACTGATATTATAAAAGCTTTGGAATATAGCTTTAGAAAAGGATTTACTATTTCAAGAATAATCAAAAACACTTTTTTTTGTGCTAAAAAAATAAAAAAAGCAGGAAATTCTTTTAATGAAACAATACATAAAAGTATTTTTATATTTGCAACCCAGAATAAATTAAAAAAAATTGTCCGGCAGGAAATTAAACGAATGAGAAAAAAAATTGGCAAAAAAAATATTTAAATATAAATTAAGTGTACGTGGTTACGAGTTAGACTCATTTAATCATGTAAACAATGCAGTGTATCTGCAATATTTTGAACAGGCACGATGGGAAATAATAAATGAACTTGGATTGTTTAAAATATTTCAGGAAACTGGCAATTTTCTGGTTGTTATCGGTACTCATATACGATATATTAATGAGCTTAAAATTTTCGAAAAAATTAATATTGAAACAAGAATGTTAAAAGAGGGGCCTTTTTTATTGTTCAAACATAGAATGTTTAACGATAAAGAGACAAAATCCAGGGCAACAGTAAAGTGCTTATTTTTAACAAAAGATCGAATTCCGTTGGATATACCTGATTTTATTGAACCTTACATAAATGACTGAGCTTCAGAAAGAAAACGACATAATTATTTTGACCCTCAAAAACCCACCTGAAAATTACCTTGAGGAACCTGAATTCATTGCGATAAATGACCTGTCATCATATATTAAACAAAATCATGGGAAAGCGTTAATTATTCAAGGTTATGGCCGTCACTTTTCTGCCGGTGCAAATCTTAATACACTTAAAAAGCAAATAAAAAACACTGCATTTGAGCAACAGCTAAATAAAGGGAAAGAATTACTTGCTTTTATTCATTCTCTTGAAATTCCAACTATATCAGCTATTGAAGGAATTTGTTTTGGTGTTGGATTTGAAATTGCCCTGAACACCCATGTAAGAATTGCATCTGATAAATCATTATTTGCTCTGCCTGAAGTTAATCACAATTTAATACCCGGTTTAAGCGGTACATTTGAAATTTCAAAACGACTAAGCAATTCTGACTCAATAACTGCAATATTAGGAGGCGACATTATAAATGCCGGTGAAGCATTAAATCTTAAATTGATTGATAAAATTTGCAAACCAAAAGAATCTCTAAACTATACAATTGAATATGCTCAAAACATTGTTAATCACAGGCCATTGTACATAATAAACGCTGTAATGCGGTGTATTAATAATACAAAAAGCAAATCGCGGAATGAGTGCATGAGGCAGGAAACAAAAGAATTTATTGAACTCGCTTCAAAAGCTTTTAATGATTGATTACTTAAGAAAAATAGCGCCACTGGCTTCTTGTACCCGGGTTTTCTCTGATAATATACATCTGTTTTTCACAAAAAAAGAGATTCAAAATTTTGAAAAGGAAAAAGGCTTAAGAAGCTTCGCAGCAAGGTATTTAATTAAAAAACTATTGATAGATTATTTTGATAATACATTAGAATATACCAACATTGAAATACTTAACAACGAGTTAGGGAAACCATTTATCAATATTATTGAAAAAAAGCAATCCCGAAAGCTTTCGGGAGAAAAAAATGAGATATCTAAAATTGAATGTACATTGTCACATTCAAGAAAATATATTGCTGTATTGGTTGCAATAGAAAAATAATAGTATGCCAGATAATTTGAAATTTGAAATAAAAGGATCAATTGGTTATATCATCCTGAATACACCGCCAACCAATACTTTGCAAATGCATTCATTTGTCGAACTTGATTCCATTTTAAACAAATGTGTTTCAAATAAAAACTTAAAGGGATTATTGATATTTGGCAATGGCAGGCACTTTTCACAAGGATCAAATACAGAGGAACTCGCTCAAATGACATTAAGTGACAATAAATCTGTTTTTTATAAAAATGTTGAAACCCTTCAAAAGCTCCGGAAACTTTCTATACCTGCAATAGCCCTTCTGAGTGGCGTATGCCTTGGTTCAGCATTTGAACTGGCCCTTTATTGCGATTATCGGTTTGCTACCGAAAAGACAATTATTGGATTACCGGAAACCGGTTTCAACCTTATACCTGGTTTGGGGGGCATTTCATTGTTAAACGAACATATGAGCGAATCCCAAATACTGGAAATGGTTTTACCCGAAAAAAATTATACAGGTAAAGAAGCTTATGAAATTGGAATTGTTGATTATATAACAAAAAAAAACATGCTTATCTTTGATGCAGAGAAATTCATATGTTCCATTGACGCTAAATATGATAAATCAATAAAAAAGATTTACATTGACCGGTTTTTATATAGAATCTATATACATTAAAAACGAGATGCTTTTGTAATTCCTTGATAATTAGTGCAACAAAACTGATAATTGTATTGTTACTTATTAGACATTATATAATTAAAATATTAAATGAATAAAAGATATAATTTCCATCCGGTAAAGATATTAGGTACCGGAACTTTTCTTCCGGGAAATCCACTTACTATTGAAGATGTTGATAAAGTCCTTGGAAAGATTGATAAGCTTCCTGGTAAACTATCAAAATGGCTGGAAAGAACCAGGTCGTTATTTGAACAAATGCTGGAAGTAGAAAGTTATTATTTCGCTATTGATCCTGCTACCAGGGCATTCACTGAAGATAATATAACAATGTCTGTTAAAGCGGCACGAAAAGCTCTGGAGAGGGCAAAGATTAAACCATCTGAAATAGACTTTATTGCATATGGAAGTGCACATCAAGACCAAATGCCAACAGCATCAGTAAGAATTCAGGAAAAACTTGGAATTGAAAAATGTGCCGAAATATCAATTCACTCCAATTGTACAAGTGCTTATAAAGCATTAATGGTGGCATCAGATTTCATAAAAATGGGACGTTATAAAACTGCACTGGTACTGTCTTCAAATATATCTTCATCCGAATTACGGGCTGAATATTATAACCCTGAGAAAATAACAAAAGAACAGCTTTTTTTACGGTATTTTTTGAGTGATGGTGCAGGAGCTGTTTTACTACAGGCAGATAATAAAAATGAAAGAAAAGGTTTCTATATTGAAGAGACAACTACAGAATCAATTGGTGGTTTAAAACCCTCTGCAATGTACAACCAGAGGCCGGCTTACTGGATGAATCCAATGGAAGAATACAAAAGCGGGAAACATCATTTATCACAAATGTTCAGCGATGAATTAAGAAATCATTTTTTTGAAAATGGCTCATCAATATTTTATGCAGGCCTTAAAAGAATGCTAAATACTTATCAGATAGATACATCTAAAATCAAATATTTTCAGGTAGATTTCCCTTCAAAACATATTTCAGAACTCGTATTAGATGAATGTACAAAACTCGGCATTAATCCTAAATCATTTTATACCAAAATGTCAACCCTGGGTTATGTTGGCCCCCCAATGGCATTTTTCAGCCTTGATAAAATCATAAACGAAGAAAATATCTCAAGCGGAGATATTATTTTAAGTTTTGTAACAGAAGTTAGTAAATTTATGCAAGCCGGATTTACTTGTCAATATTATTAGAATTTACATAAACTTTCCAGGTTTTAAAAACTTGGAAAGTCTTTCTTTATCAAGCAGATGCTCAGTTTTGCGAGAAGTATGTCCGAATTGTATTCGGACTAAGCACTTAAGAGTCCGATTGCAAATCGGACTTATTTCATCACCGAAATCTTCCTTACTATTGCACCTTTATCTGTTTGAATGTTTAGATAATAAATTCCATCTTCTAAATACGCTAAATCCAGCTCTAAAATATTTGAACTTAACCTGGCCTTTTCTATATCCGAAACAATTTGCCCTTGTACATTTAGCAAGTTTATTGTAATATTTTTATAGCTATTATCTTCAAAAATAATGTTTAGTGTGTTTGTGGCTGGGTTGGGGTAAACTTTGATTGAGTTGGATAATGTGGCTTCATTAATACTGTTTGGATCATCTTGAGTGAATGTACATTGTTGATCGCTTACACCTTCACCTGAAACGGTAATTGTACAAGTTCTTGAACTTGAAGTCGTATTTTCTGTGTAAGAAACAGTAATTAAGTCGTCGTTACTTCCGCTTGAAGGACTAACTGTGACCCACGAACAACTTTCACTAACATTCCAGCTAACATTTGAATTGACGTTTAATGTAAAACTTCCTGAATTTTTTGAAACATTGGAAGTTGGACAGTCTGAAATATCTAAATATTCTTCACAATCCTGTGTAAGATCAAGTTGGGCATAAGTACCACAATCTCCAGAAACAGAGATAGTACATGATCTTTCTGAACCATCTGGCCATGCATCATAATTAACAGTAAAAGAACCATTATCTGAACCACTTGAAGAACTGACCGTAACCCAGGAGCAACTTTCACTCACACTCCAGCTAACATTTGAACTTACATTAACACTGAAACTTCCAGAACTACAGTCAACAGTTTTACTTGTAGGCGATATTGATAAAGAACCGTCATTCTGTGTTAGTGTATGTGTTGCACTTGTACCACAATCGCCTGAAAGGTTTATAGTACAAGTTTTTGTACCACCTGTATTCTCAGTATAACTAACAGTAAAAGAACCGTTACCTGAGCCACCTGAAGGACTAACTGTAACCCAAGAGCAGCTTTCACTAACACTCCAGCTACCACTTGAATATACACTAACAGAAAAACTACCTGATGTACAATCTACAGTTTTATTCGTAGGCGAAACTGATAATGAACCTGGTCCATTTTGTGTAAGATAATGTTGGGCACTAGTTCCACAATCTCCTGTAATATTTATTGTACATGGCCTTGTTGAGCCGGTATTTTCTGAATAATTGACTGTAAAAAACCCATTATTAGAACCACTTGAAGGACTAACTGTAACCCAAGAACAACTTTCACTCACACTCCAGTTAACATTTGAGCTTACATTTACTGAATAGCTTCCCGAAGTACAATCTACGGTTTTACTTGTAGGCGATATTGATAAAGAACCGTCAGTCTGTGTTAGTGTATGAGTTGCGTTTGCTCCACAATCTCCTGATATATTTATTGTACATGACCTTGTTGAGCCAGCATTTTCTGTATAATTGACTGTAAAAGACCCATTACCTGAACCACTTGAAGGACTAATCGTAACCCAAGAGCAACTTTCATTCACGCTCCAGCTTACATTTGAACTTACGCTTACAGAATAGCTTCCTGAAGCACAGCCTACTGTTTTGCTGGTTGGTGATACTGATAGATTACCACCATATTGTATTATAGTTAAGGTTTCGTTTTCACATGAAGGATCACTAACATGAAATTCAAGTACACCAGATCTGGTTGAACCAGTATTATTTTCAGTGACAGAAATCGAATAATTACCTCCACCAACATTTACTGTTATCCAGGAAGGCCAACCAGGTTCAAGATAAACATCTCCATTTGCCGAAATATAAAAATTTTCACTACCAGAATTACAATCAAAATACATTGAATTAGGACTTACATCCAAATAAAGTTCATCTCCAGTTATTTTCATATCATCTATATAAGCGCCATCATCATTATTATACCCATCAGATAAAAAACGAAAATACCAATTAAAATCAGTAATATTTTCTGGCAAACCATATTCTTTTTTTGACCATGAGGTAATATCATCAGGAAATTCAGCAACTACATTCCAATCATCTCCAGTACTGTAATAAAACTTCAGTCTATCTGCGCTACCACTAGGAGTATCTATCCATACCCAGAAACTAAATATCTTATTAATATAACAACTTACATCTATAAATGAATTTTTATAACAATTTGCTTCCATATCATTCTTATAATTGTCACACCATGAATTGCAATCCGTTCCGTCACCAGCACACCAGACGCTCCAGTCACCCCAATGAGAAAAACAGTCTACATCCGTCCACGAACAATCAACTGAGCCACTACAACTATTTGGATATGTTGTGCTTGGCACATAAGAATATTCCCAGTTTTCTTCCCAAATTGTTGTTTTACCATTTTTAGTATTTACAATTTCACCTGTTTTTTTTCCATAATCTTCCAAAATATAATAATTTATGTCATTTCTGTTTAATATATCAATATCAATTTCAGGTAAATAAATATTTACATTATTTTGGACATAATCAGGTACTCGTATATTTATGTTTTGTAGTAATGATTTACTTAATACTGTTAGTTCAACATTCAAGAAATGAAATTTTGATTTGATTATACCATGTTCTTTATCATCCAATTGTCTGATACGCTTGTTATATCCAGAAATATCCTGAATAGTTGGAGTAAGAACATATTCTTTTTCTCCATAACTTCTTTGCCATGCAGTTCCTTCTAAAATATAAAACTCAGCGATAGCATTTAAATATGGAGCTTTCTGATTTTCTAAAAACTGCGCATAATCCTTCTCAAAGTTGCTTTCATTATTTTTTTGGATTATTTTAGGGTTTTGCCCATAACCATTAAACAAACCAGCAAAAACAATCCCAAAACAAATAACAACGCGACTGTACATTTTTAAATTAGTAAATTTTGTTTTCATAACTCCTAAATTATTATTTGCCTTAGTCCCAAAAACAGTTAAACATTATTTAAATAAAAAAGCGTGGAACTGTAGCTTATCCAAAATCGAGGTATCGCTAAACACCCTAACCGTCAAATAAGTCAGCCCACGCCATAGCGTGAGCGTTTTACTTATTATTCTTGACGGTTATAAAAATTTAGC
>DAOVJU010000267.1 GCA_030632095.1 Chlorobiota bacterium | reverse complement strand
TTACAGTAGTACCTACTGCGCAAACTTCCTTTTTCAAATCTTTTGCATTATTTACAATTTCCACAGCTTCATCGGTTATCATAATTTGTTCAGAATCCATTTTATGCTTGGTAAGATCTTCAACATCCACATTTCTAAAGTTTCCTAATCCTACATGCAGTGTAATTTCAGCAAAGCATATACCTTTTATTTCGAGCCTTTTCATTAACTCCCTGCTAAAATGCATTCCAGCAGTAGGAGCAGCTACTGCACCTTCATGTTTCGCATAAATTGTTTGATACCTTTCCCTGTCTTCAGGTACAATATCTCTTTTAATAAATTTTGGTAAAGGGGTTTCACCTAAATCGTATAATGTTTTTTTAAAATAATCATATGGCCCATCATATAAAAATCTCAAGGTTCTTCCCCTTGAAGTTGTATTATCAATAACCTCGGCTACTAACTGATCGTCTTTACCAAAATATAATTTATTTCCTATTCGTATTTTCCTGGCAGGATCAACCAATACATCCCATAAGCGTTGTTCTTTACTTAATTCTCTTAACAGGAAAACCTCTATTCTGGCTCCTGTTTTTTCTTTATTACCATACAATCTTGCTGGAAATACTTTAGTATTATTGAAAACCATAACATCCTGATCATTAAAATAATCAAGTACTTCCTTAAAAATTTTATGTTCTATTTTTCCTGTTTTCCTGTTAAGAACCATTAATCTTGATTCATCCCTGTTATCTGCAGGATGAAGAGCTATTAATTCTTCCGGTAAATTATATTTAAATTTCGATAACTTCATATCTGATTATGTTTTAAATAATTTTTAGCATTATTTGTACGTAAATTATTCTAAATTGTTATAGTTAGATAAATTTTTTTCAAACTCTTTAATTGAGATTGCATCCTGTACTGCGAAGTTTCCAATTGAAATTCTTCTCAAATTATGTAAATATGCACCGCTTTTAAGGGCAACACCAATATCACGGGCTAATGAACGGATATATGTACCTTTACTACAATTAATATATAATTTAATATCAGGTAAATTATATTCTATGAGTTCAATATTCTTTATTTCAACCATATTCGCTTTCAATTCAATCTCTTCACCCCTTCTTGCTAACTCATAAGCTCGTACGCCATTTACTCGTTTTGCTGAATATAACGGGGGAACCTGTTTAATTATACCCTTAAATTTATTTTCTAATATCTTTTTAACTTTCCCTGAAGTAATATGCGCTATTTCAAATTTTTTATTAATATCCGTTTCCCGGTCAAAAGAAGGAGTTGTTGCCCCTAATTTTATATTAGCTTCATATTGCTTACCAGAATCGATTAATTTTTGAATTTGCTTTGTAGCTTTTCCCGTACAAACAATGATTAATCCTGTTGCCAATGGATCAAGTGTTCCTGCATGGCCAACTTTTATTTTACTAAGTTTATATTTTCGCTTAATTAAAAACCTTATTTTTTTGACCACATCAAATGATGTCCATTCATAAGGCTTATCAATTAATATTATTTTTCCTTTTAGAAATTCTTCTTTACTATAATTTGCTTCCATTTAGTTTTTAAGAAAATAATATTGAAACTAAGCCAACCAGCAAACAGTAGCCTGCAAAATAGATGAGTTTTCCTTTTTTTACAATGTTTATCATCCATTTACAAGCAATTAACCCTGTTATAAATGCTGCTATAAATCCAACTATCAAAGAACTCATTTCGTGCGATTTTTCTATAATGATATCATTACTTAATATCTCAATAGTATTTTCACCAATTATTGGCAATATTACCATAAGGAAAGAAAATTTTGCTGCACTTTCTCTCGAGTTACCTAACAACAGGCTTGTAGCTATTGTAGCCCCTGATCTTGATATTCCCGGCATAACAGCAATTGCCTGTGCAATCCCTATAATTAATGCGTTACCATATGATATATTGTTGCTTTTTTGCTTAGCGAAAAAAGTAAACGCTAATAGTAAAGCTGTTATAATAAGCATGTAACCGACGAAAACCAAATTACCTGTAAAAAAAGATTCTACGTCTTGTTTAAAAAAAACTCCAACAATTCCAACAGGAATCATTGAAACAATTAATTTAAAGCTATAATGTGTTTCACTATTCAGGTTTAATTTAAACAATCCACCAAAAATTTTTACAAGTTCTTTCCTAAATACAACTATTGTACTAAAAACAGTAGCACCATGAACTATAACAGTAAATAACAAACTTTGTTCAGTATTTACACCTAATAAAACTTTACCAATTTCTAAATGCCCGCTGCTACTGATTGGTAAGAATTCTGTCAGGCCCTGAATAATCCCTAAAATTAATGCTTTAAGCCAATCCAAAATATCCTAACTATTTATTAATTAATTTTTAATTTATCTTTTTTGATTCTGTCTTTGGCTTCTTCATAATTGCCCAAATCTCAAATAAAAACCCAAATAATACAATCATTGGTGCAAGAGTAATTCTTCTAAAACTAAATATTTCCGGATTGAATTCATCCGGGCTATTTGCTTTTCCACCAATCATTAATGCAAAACCAATTATAATTATTATAAATCCTATTACAAGTAATATGTAATTTTCTTTAGCCAGGGCAAATCCAGTATCTGGATTTTTTTCATTTCTTTTAGACATAAGAATGATTATTTAATAATACAACTTATCAATTTTTATATTTAAATACTTATTTACTGCAAAATACGATGATGCCCAGGAAATAACAATTCCAACCAATATTATACCAAGATATAAAGCCCCAATAATTTCAATTTCGTTAAATCCTATTACTCCCCTTAATTCTTTTTGAATCAGGTATATTACTCCTGACAACAATATTATTGAAACCAGAGATCCATATACTCCATAAGTGGCACTTTTATATAAAAACGGCCTTCGTATAAATGCTTTTGTTGCACCAACAAGCTGCATGGTGTTTATAATAAACCTTTTTGAATATACAGATAAACGAATTGTATTGTTAATTAGTGTTATGGCTATTAATAATAATAATCCACTAAATACCAAAAGAATAAGACCAATATTTCGAACATTATCGTTAATGGCATGTACTAACGATTTTTGATAATTTACTTCTTCTACATATTGATTTTTTTGTAATTCATTAATCATTAATGATATACTGTCAGGATTTGTATAATTAGCATGTAGTTTTACTTCAATTGATGCCAATAATGGATTATATCCAAGAAATTGAATAAAATCATTTCCAAGCTCTTTTTCTAAAATGTTGGCTGCTTCATTTTTACTAATAAAATAAGTGGACTTCACATAATGTGAAGCATCCAGGTCTTTTTGAAGTCTTCTAATTTCAACCTCCTTGGAATTTTCTTTAATGAAAACCGAAAATGTTATAGTTTCTTTAACATAATCAGATAATTTCTTTGCATTTAAAACCAATAATCCCATCAAACCCAAAACAAAAAGTACCAACGAAATGCTTACAACAGTAGTAAAAAATGAACTTCTTAAACGATATTTATTAGTATTGTTTTTAGGTTTATGCATGTTAAAATAAAAACTTTTCTTAGTCATCAGAATAATTCACAGATATCTCCCTTTAAATCTGTGAATTATTCGGGTTAAAAGCATGCAAAGATAATACAAGCAATAGCCGATTACCAAATTTTTTGCTTATTATATCAATAATAATCCTGTATTTTATGAAATAGTGAGTATAAGCGGAGTACTAGTTCTTCAAATAAACATTTACACTATTGTTTGTCACCTTGTTTCCAAAGCTCAGTTTACTTAAGTCGATCAATGTAAGCAGGACATATCGAAAATCACCTTCCACTTTATTTAATAGATTTCTATTTGAATCTGATTTTAGTATTATTTGTACACCTTGTTTATATATAGTTTTGCCTGCTTTTATTTCTTCTATTTCAGCTTCTGTTAAAAAAACTTCTATTTCTTCAAGCTGAACTTTTTCTTCAACCTTTTCTACAACCTTAACCTTTTCCGTTGGTTCCTCAACAACTTCTTCCTCTTCTACAAGATACGCATTAGCAAAAATCATGTCTTTATTCACGTATATTTTAATATCATTCTTTCTATTTTCATCCATCATAAAGTAATAGTTATTACCAATTGTATGTCCTTCTGTTGTATATTTTTGTAATTCTAAAAACTCACATCCATTTGGAGTTTCGGTGCATCCAAGTATATTCATTTCTCCGGTTTTCAGAATAATTTCAGCATATTTCTGTTTATAAATATCTGTGTTTACGTAAAAAACCGAACCATCATCTTTAAAGTAACTATTATACAATTCTGCCCTGCTTTTAAAATTATAAGTGCCTACAACATTCCAGGTATACAATTCATAAACAATAAGGGTTAAAAAACCTTTAGGGCCTTTATATGTTATTGCAAAATAGTAATCATATTCATCAACCATTAATTCAATAATTTTACTGTTTTTATGCTTAGGCCCTTTTATTCTTTTTTCAAACTTAAATCCTTCTAAATCAAGATTTGATCCCGATTTTGATTGCCCATGAATTAAATTGAGGTTAAACATAATTAACAAACAAAGAAGTCCGATTTTTTTCATAATAACTTTACTTAATTTCAATAATATTATCCAAAACTAAAAATTTGATTAATAAATTTCAAACTATTTATTATTATTAACAAACACCAAGCCAATTATTAGGGTTTATTTGGTTTAATGAAATGAAATACAAAAGCTCCCATGAGAACAATAATCAATAAAAATGATGATGTAAACGATACAATATTTCCGTACTTGTATGCTTTTGGCTGAAATTTAAATTCAATAAGATGTTGCCCTGCGGGTATTATCATTGCTCTTAATACATAATTTGCCCGGAAATGTGGTGTTAGTTTCCCGTCAATATATGCATCCCAACCCTTATTATAATATATTTCAGAAAACACTGCTAATTGTTCAATCTTTGAGTTAAATTGATACTTTAGTTCATTGGGTGTATATTCACTTAATGCTATTGCAGCATTTGAATCTGGAATTATTTTGAAGTTATCAAGATAACCTGCATACCGTTTATCAATAATTGCTGTTTTGCCGGGAGAAAACTCATTTAATGCCAGTATTTCTTCATCAGCATTTTCGACAAATTTATAATCCTTAACAAACCATGCATTGCCAAGTGCATTAATATTTACCTGTACCTGGGGTTGATTATTTTTATCGGGAATAATAAAATATTTTGTATTTAACATATTTAAAACCTCAATGTTTTGCTTACTTATGTGATAATCAATTAATTCCTGATATCTTTTCATTTTTGCCCCATGGTAACCACCAATTGATTTATGAAAATATGATGTGCTTGCGTCATTAAATGTATTGACAGATAAATTTAATACCCTGAAATTCGGATCATTATCCTTTAAGATCAGCTTGTCAGCATTCGTTGGCTGAAAAGGTACCTGTGCCTTTCTTTTAGTTACAAAATCATCGTTATTTAAGTATCTTTTATTAACAGACCACATATCAATAAGCAATAATAATCCTAAGA
>DAOVJU010000294.1 GCA_030632095.1 Chlorobiota bacterium | reverse complement strand
GCCTTAGTGTCAATACGAAACATATGGCACTGAAAAGTATTATGGACTTATCTTTTCTTCGATATAAATGAAGCATCAGATGATAAATGCTCATAATCATCAATATTCCAAAAAGGAAAAGACCGATTGCTAATTGCTGGTTTTTATAAGAAATTATATTTTTAGCCGGACCAAAAATCATAACATCCTCAGGGCCACCCTTACGATGTTGAAAATTAGATACTTGCAAAAGTACATCTACCTCTTTGTTTACAGATGTAAAGTAAACTTCTTTCCTTTCCCAGCTTGGGATCATACTTTTTTTATCGGTTCCAACTAAACCGACAGACTCAATAGTTGAATTATTTACCCATATTTTGTATGCACAATCAAATTCCTTGATTTTTATTCCATACCAGCCATCTTGATTAACCTTAATCTTTAACCTGAACGTTGCAAAACCTTTTCCTTTTAATTCTTCACCATCAACATTAAATCCATTCCATAATCCAGGTACATGTATATATCCGGTTATATCTGGTTTATCTTCTGACTCAAAATCGGAAGGTTTTAAAAGTTGGTTCCAGTAAAATTCATATTCTCCTTTAAGCCTGGCAAATACTTGTTTATCAAAATCAATTTCGCGAAAATCAATAATACCTTTTTCAGCTCCAGGCTGCACTAATATTCCAACTCGCTCTCTTTGATATCCAAAATAAAAAGCAATAATAGATGCAAACAAGATTATTAAAATGTAGGATATTGTAGTGAATGTATTTTTATGCATACTTCTTAATACAGTAAATAAATTCGTTTGGCTCAAAAACAAAATTAACAATGTTGCATTAAAAATAAAATAAAAGTTAATGAAGGGCAAAAAAAAAAACCTCACAAATTGTGAGGCTTTTGATCAAAATTAAATACTTTACCCGGAAATTATATAAGTTTTACCTCAACTGCATTTAATCCTTTTTTTCCTTCTTTGAGTTCGAAAGTAACTTCGTCATTTTCATTAATTTGATCTACTAATCCTGATACATGAACAAAATACTCATTATCAGATTCTTTGTCTTTAATAAAACCGAAACCTTTGGTTTCATTAAAAAATTTTACAATTCCTTTTTTCATTATATGTGTTATTTTATTAAAATTATCCTGCAAAAGTAAATTATTATACTAATAAACAATAATTTTTTTTGTTAAAAATGATAATTTTCAGTTATTCAGGTAATTACAGTTGAATTCAGATGCTTAAAGGAATTATATAAAAGAATATGGCAAAAAAATGAGAAATACTACCAGCTATTACAAATAAATGCCAGATAAGATGATGAAATTTAAATTTTGCCAGTTTGAAAAATAGTACTCCTGATGTATAAAAGAAAGCTCCAGTCATTATCCACATAATCCCCATAAATGGCAATATTCTAATTACTTGCGCTAAAGCAATTAGTATCATCCAACCCATAATTAAATAAAGAATAATATTGAAAATATTTACACCAGACTCAAATTTATTTGGCTTTAATATTTTAAGGCTAATTCCTATAATTGCAAGTCCCCATTCCAGGCCAAAAATGACCCAACCTAATGTACCATGTAAAGCAATTAATGTTATAGGAGTGTAAGTACCTGCAATAAGCAGAAAAATTGCTATCTGGTCAAAATTAAAGAAGAATTCCTTACCTCTTCCAGGAGGTAACCAATGATTTAAAGTGGATGACAAATATAATATTGTCATTGTTGAACCAAAAACAGAAGTGCTGACAACATGCCATGCATTACCATGTATAGCTGAAAAAACTACCATTAATACCAATCCTGCTATGGCCAATAAAGTCCCGATAAGATGTGAAATAGCATTTGCTAATTCTTCAGCATAAGTAAACCGTTTGTTAGTATGACTCATATAAGTATAATTTATAATTCATTTATATTGAAATGGAATGAAGGGATAGCGCCTATGCTGAAACTTCGGCGTAAGCATATTGGAAATCTCTTAGAATCTGACGATTATATTTTTCATTTTTCCATTATTACTTGCGTGATATCCGCAAAGGTGCTTCGTTTCCTCGCAATTGACGAATTTACTACTTTTTATACCGGACTTATCTATTCAACCAGGTAAATAATATTAGTTAACCATTTGCTGGTATCCGGCTCTTGTGTAGGATCGGTAAGATACATTTCAATTACAGGATTAACCTGTTTAAGTCCATTATCCTTAATATAAGCATTCATTGCATTGTATGCATTTCCAAGCGCTTCATATGACCCTTCATATTCAATTTTCAATGCTTTTTCTGCTTCAAGAGAGATTAATTCAAAATCCCCGGATGGTGATTCTGCAATATCTTTAACCGGAACTGCTGCCGCCATTTCAGTAATCATGTTTTCCATATCCCATGAAAAATATAAACCACTTGGATATCCATCAGTTTCAATTTCTTTTTCTTCAATTAATTGATAAACGGCTTGAAAATTAATTGCAAAAAATTCTTGTATTTTATCAAACTTCAGTATTGATTTTTTACACAGAAATACCTCTTTACCAAATTCAAATTCATGAATCACAAAACCATATTTTTCTTTATCTGCTGCTTTTTTTTCAGTTAGTTCTTTTAGCTTCAATAAGCCTTTTTCAAGATCCGGTCCTAGTTGCTTATCCAACCCTATAAATGGCAACATAATGTTCATAGGAAATTTCATGCTTCCATCAAAACCCCAGGTAACTGTAACGAAACCTTCTCCTGGTGTTAAATCAATATAAGCCATATCTTCTGCTTCGAAAGGTTCAATGAAAGTCAATTTCGAATCAACACGTTTCCCTTCTTCAATAGCAGTAATTTCCTGAATTCCTTTTCCAACTTCTTCGTTTCCTTCCCAAAAATATTTTGCTCCTACTGTACCATCTTCGCCTTCATATGACATAACCATATCAGGATCATAGTCTTTCCAAGGTGACCATTCCTGTGTGTGTTTAAAATACTTAACATACTTGAATATCATTTCCTGTGGCGCTTTTATTTCAGCAGAACGCTCAATATGATAATCTTTTGGCATGATTAAACCTAACAGGACAATTAATACGATAAGAACGAGAATAACAATTCCAATAATTTTTAATGCTTTCATAGTTTATAAGTTTTGATTAGATTATCGACTAAATTACAAATTATTCAAAATTAGCAAATAATTTTTTTATTATTTCTCTAACATTTATTCATCACTTTTTTTTGATAACTTCTTTGTTTAACTTCACCCGTGTTTTTGTGGCATATTTTTTTGCCACCAAAGCACCAAATAACACCAAATCTAAAGCAAAGAATGTATGTATACTTCGACTCCGCTAAGCATATAATATTCATAATTAGCATATTATATTTAACACATTCAAATGCGAAACTTTAGTAAATAATTTTAAAACAATATTTATGAAAAGAGAAATTATTATTCTTTTAGTTATGATTTTAATTTGTTCATTTTTAAAAGCTAAAGCTCAAAACAAAGATTATCCTGTTAAACCTGTTCCATTTACAAATGTTAAATTATCGGATAATTTTTGGCTTCCGAGATTAGACACTAACAGAATCATTACCATTCCATATGATTTTAAAAAATGCGAAGAAACCGGTAGAATTAGCAATTTTGCTGTTGCCGGAGGTTTAGAAAAGGGAGCATTTATTGGAATACGATATAACGATTCGGATGTTTTCAAAGTTATTGAAGGCGCATCATATTCACTAAGTATTCACCCTGATCCTGAATTAGAAAAGTATCTTGATTCATTAATTGCTAAAATTGCTGCTGCCCAGGAAGACGATGGCTATCTTTATACCTGCAGAACAATTAATCATGACAGTTTACCTCGCTATACAGGAAAAACAAAATGGTCGCAGTTAAAAGACAGTCATGAATTATACAATATTGGGCACATGTATGAAGCAGCGGTTGCATTTTATGAAGCTACCGGTAAAAAATCTCTTTTAAATGTTGCATTAAAAAGCGCTGATTTAGTAAATTCTGTGTTTGGCCCTGAAGAAAATAAATTGCATGGAGTTCCTGGCCATCAGGAAATTGAAATTGGTTTGGTTAAATTGTATAGAATTACCGGTGAGGAAAAATATTTAAAACTTGCAAAATATTTCCTCGACCAAAGAGGCAATTCAAAAGGCCATAAGCTGTATGTTTATGGCGCTAATGGCGAAAACAAAGTATATACCCAGGATCATAAACCGGTAACACAACAATTTGATGCTGTGGGGCATGCAGTAAGAGCTGCTTATATGTATTCCGGCATGACTGATATTGCTGCGCTTACAGGAGATACAGATTATAAAAATGCAATTGATAAATTATGGCAAAATGTTGTATCAAAAAAAATATATATAACCGGTGGTATTGGTTCAAAACATGCCGGAGAGGCATTCGGAGAGAATTACCAGTTACCGAATCTGACTGCATATAATGAAACCTGCGCCGCAGTAGCAAATATGTTATGGAACCAGCGATTATTTTTACTGTATGGAGATGCAAAATATATAGATGTTTTAGAACGAACACTTTACAATGGCTTTTTATCAGGAATTTCAATTCACGGCGATGCTTTTTTCTATCCCAATCCACTGGAATCTGACGGCAGCCATAAAAGAAAGCCCTGGTTCAATTGTTCATGCTGCCCAACAAATGTAGTCAGATTTTTACCTTCGTTACCCGGCTATATTTATGCACATAATAATAACGAATTGCTAATTAATCTTTTTATTGGAAACAATGCTGTTATTGATATGAATATTGGTAATGTTAGAATATCTCAAACAACAAATTATCCCTGGGATGGAAATGTTAAAATTAAAATAAGGCCTGAAAAAGAAACAAATTTTACGGTTGCAATAAGAATTCCGGGATGGACACAAAACAGGCCAATACCAAGCGATTTATATTATTACATGAACAAGCTCGATAATGATGTTAACATATTAATCAACGGAAAAGAAGTACAATATAAAATTGTAAATGGCTATGCCAGGCTTGATAAAAACTGGAAAAATGATGATATTATTGAAGTAAAATTCCAGATGCCTGTGAGAAAAGTTATGGCTCACGACAGTGTATTTGAAGATAAAGGGAAATTCTCTATTGAAAGAGGCCCAATTGTTTATTGTGCTGAATGGCTTGATAATAGTGGGAAAGTTAGAAATTTATTACTTAAGAAAGACAGCAAATT
>DAOVJU010000044.1 GCA_030632095.1 Chlorobiota bacterium | reverse complement strand
TAAGTTTGATGATTTGCTCTCAAAGCTTATTGAAAAAAGGCACCAGGTAGCAAAAAATGCAGGATACAAGAATTATAAAGAATATAAGTTCGAGGATTTAGGAAGATTTGATTATAGCCCGGAAGATTGTGAAAAATTCCATGATTCAATAAAGATTACAGTTTTACCACTTGTTGAAAACATACATTTAAACCGGAAAAATAAACTGAATTACAGAAATTTAAAACCTTTTGACCTGGATGTTGACATAGATTTAAAGCCTCCTTTAAAACCTTTCAAAACATCAAAAGAACTGGTTCGGAAAACCATTGATTGTTTTAAGGAAATAAATGGCAATTTTGCTAAATTTATCACTACCATGCAAGCAGAAGGGTATTTAGACCTGGAATCACGAAAAGGTAAAGCGCCAGGAGGTTTTAATTATCCGCTTTATGAGAGTAATATCCCTTTTATTTTTATGAATGCAACCGGTAATATTCGTGATGTAGAAACAATGGTTCATGAAGGGGGGCATGCAATTCATTCTTTTTTATCTTCGGGTTTAGAACTGGTTGATTTCAAAAGCCTGCCATCTGAGGTTGCAGAATTAGCTTCAATGTCAATGGAATTAATATCAATGGAGCATTGGGATCATTTCTTTAATAATGTTACTGATTTAAAACGTGCTAAACTATCACAACTTGAAGGAATTATAAATGTTTTACCATGGATAGCTAAAATTGATAAATTTCAGAATTGGTTATATGAAAATCCTGATCATAACCATGAAGAACGAAAACTAAAATGGAAAGAAATAGCCACTGATTTTGGGAGCAGCATTATAGATTGGAACGGTTATGAGAAAAATTTTGATTTTCAATGGCAAAAACAATTACACATTTTTGAAATTCCATTTTATTATATTGAATATGGAATTGCACAATTAGGGTCTATTGCAATATGGAGGAACTACAAATTAAATCCTGAAAAAACTATTGAAAATTATATGAATGCTTTGTCTCTGGGTTATTCAACAACAATTCCTGAAATATATGAAAAAGCCGGAATAGAGTTTAATTTTTCAGAGGAATACGTAAGGGAGCTAATGATATTTGTAACAAATGAAATTAATGAATTAAGAAGGTGAGCCAAAGTTATTCTTTTCCTTTTGGAAGGGTAAATAGTATTTCAGTTCCTTCATTAGCATTACTTTGTACTGAAATATTACCACCATGTTTTTTAATGAATTCATTACATAAAATTAACCCCAGGCCAGTTCCTTTTTCCCCTTCAGTGCCTTTGGTTGTATAGTTTAGATCTAAACGGAACAATTTTTCAATATCTTCTTTCCTTATACCAATTCCGGTATCTTTTACTTTTATTTCAATATGTTTGTTAACTGCATTTGCTGAGATATTTATCCTTCCACCTTTATTAGTAAATTTTATAGCGTTTGTCAGGAGATTATGCATAATAGTTTGGAGCATATATGTATCAGCATTAACCATAAGTATTAAATCAATTTTAGTAACTATTTCAATTTTTTTTGATTCAAGGTTTAATTTAACTAATCCAATACTATCAGTAATTTCCTTGTTTAAGTTCAAATTATCAGGATTAAAAGATATACTGTCGGTTTGTGTTCTTGCCCATTCCAGAAGATTTTGCAATAATTCAAATCCATATTGTGCTGAATTTTCTATTAAATTGATAAATTCTATCCGTTTAGCATCATCATATTCATCATAATTTTCAGATAATAAATTTGAGAATCCTAATAAAGAATTGAACGGGTTTTTAAGATCGTGTGCTATTATAGAAAAAAATTTATCTTTAGTGGTAATTAATTCTTTTAATTGTTTTTCAGATTTCTGAAGTTCCTCACTGTATCTTTTTCGTTCAGTTATATCCCTGGTTACTCCCTGAACTCCATTAATATTGCCTTTTTCGTCGTATGTTAAGGTAGCTGTAATTTCCGTATTAATTATATTACCATTTTTATGAATTATCTCTTCTTCAAGGGTATACCACTTTTGAATTTCATCAAATTTTCCCTGTTCCAATTTTTGTAATTCCTGCTGAAAAAGTCCGGTTATTTTCTCATAAGATTCAGGCGTATGTGTTTTATCATATGGAAGATTCATATATTCTTCCACTGTATAACCTGTCATTTTTTCAATGGACGGACTAATGTAACTGAATTCCATTTTTGTATTTACGCACCATACAACATCCTGAATATTATTAACTATCATACGAAATTTTTCTTCGTTATTTTCAAGTTGAGCAAGTACCTTTCTGTTTTCTTCGCGTTTTTTATTCAGCCTTTTTAAACTGAACCTGATAATTAATAAGCCAATAAGCCACAAAACAATGATTGCAATCGTAAAACTTTTTGTAAGTTGAACTTTATGTTTGTTTAAATAGTTAATTGGTAATGTAAAACTAATACCACCAATTACAGTGTTTAATATTGCATTCTGATGACATTTTATGCAGCTTTCCTTTGCAATTAATGGCTTTATGAATCTATAATATCGGTTCTTTTTCTGAGAAAAAAACTCATCTTTTATTTCCGGATTGTTTATCATTAATTCCAGGTATTTCTTTTCCCAGTCATATGGTTTATTGTTTTGGTTTATAGGTTTAAAACCGCTTATATGCATTTCTGTTTTTGTTTTTTCAAGAATATCATTAAATAAGTAACTAACAGTAGTATAAGGACTGATAACCGTATATATGTTGCCGGTATTTGTTATTATATCTCTACTGTTATAAAAATTTAATGCATGGTTGGGTTTATGTAAACTATCTGATTTAGCATATAAGCCTTTCTGTACGGTTTCTGAATAGTAAGCTGAAGTAAAAGTATTAATTATAGAGTCGCGGTTATTTTTAATAGTTTTTTTATACTCAGTGTTAATAATATAAATACTAATAAGAAGAATAAGTATATTACAAACAGTCCATAAAATTAAGAAGAAGTTATAATGTTTGTTAAATTTTAATGGTTCTATTTTAAGCTTATTCTCCATACTAACATCTGGATTTAACTATTAAATTATACTCAATATGTTTACCTTATGTTACGATCTGATATTTAATATTGGTCAATATGCTTTTATTAGTGATAAACGGATTGAATTCGGTAATGAAAAATGATTTTTGTATTTTGGTAGCGAAATATACCTTTTTTGACTAGTGTTAAGTCACACTTATTTTAACGCATCCCTTTACTGCCAGTAACCTCCCGGATCAAGTCCGGGACAGGCTCTAAAGGAGAAATCCATCCTGCATGGGTTGTTCCCTTTAGGAAATAAAAGGGCGAGTGATGGGAAGCGACGTTTTTAATGTGACACTAGTCTCATTATTGAAAAGAGCTTACATGATAATAAATGATATTGTCTTTGGTATTAAAACTTATTTTAAAGCAATTGGGTTCATATTTGAAAAAAAACTTGCTTGGTTTTTTCTGTTTCCTTTAGCTATTAGCATTGTTCTTTTAATTATCGGTTTAGAATTTTCAGGTTATCTGAGTAACCTGATTGAAAACAAAGTTTTTGAATGGTTGAAATTTGAAAATCAGGGATCAGCATTTTTAAGGTTCTTACAAACAATTATTAAAGGTACTATTTGGATAATTTCTAAAGCAATGTTTTTCTTCATATTTGCATATACCGGAGGTTATATAGTATTAATTATATTGTCACCTGTATTGGCGTGGTTATCAGAGAAATCAGAAAAAAAACTCACAGGTGCAGATTATCCGTTTAAGTTTGTACGGTTTGTAAAAGATGTGTGGCGGGGAATTGTTTTGGCTATAAGGAATTTTCTTATAGAAATGTTTTTTATTATAGCGGTTTTTTTGTTTAGTTTTATACCTGTACTTGGGTGGTTGAGTGGAATTGTTGGATTGATCTTATTATTTTTTATTTCTGCATATTTTTATGGTTTTTCATTCATTGATTATTACATTGAGCGAAAAAAGTTAAATGCAAAACAAAGTGTATATTTCATGCGTAAACATAAAGGTTTAGCAATTGGCAATGGTGCATTATTTGCATTTACCCTTCTCTTTCCTGTAATTGGAACTCTTTTAGCTCCTTTCTTAGCAATTATATCGGTTGTTGCAGCAACTATTACAATGGAAGAAATGCAAATAGATTATTAGTAGAAATGTGGTAATAATATAACTCAAGATTAATTGTTTGAAATGTAAAGTTTATGCTACATGAAAAATTTTGTTTGTATTAAATTTAGAAAATCTGGATATAGCATTACATATGCAGATAATAAATCAGGCACGCGTTACACTTCGTTAAACGCGCCAGTTGGGTGTACTGTCATAAAAAAAGCGGAATTACAAATTCCGCTTAACTGAGGGTAAAACAAAAACTAGATTAATATTTTATGTTTGAAAGCAACTTGTTATTATATTGATGTCATTATGATAACCATATTGAAATTGTATGATTGTCCTGATTCAGAAAATGATGCATTTACATAGTATTTTCCATCAGACAAACCAGTAAACTCTACCCAATCTGAACCTGAAAATGTTTGATTCCAAGAAGAATTTTCTTTAGTGGCAGTATATGTTACAGTACTACTTGTACACAGAACCTCAACTTTGAATTCTCCGTCAGATGAACCTATAGGGTAATTAGTTATTTTATTAACCGGGGTTGGGCTTATACATAGTATTTCCTCGCTACTTCCCATTTTTAATTTGAAAGCATTTGCAGTTCCAATAGAGATAGTATAATGCTTAAGCGTAAAATAATAGTCTGTTCCGTCGCCATATGTAGAAATAGATTTCGTTACCGGTCCATATGAATCTATTGTTTCCCATTTTTGATATCCATCATCAATGTACCCTTTACGCAAAGACGAAGACACAGTTTTAGTTGTACTGGTACATCCATGATTTCTGATGTTTAATTTTGGTTTAGAATTAGAAGAAAAATTTAGTTTATCCCCTTGTATAGACCAATTTGGATATAAATACTCAACTAAATATGCTCCTGAAGGCTCAACATTGAATGTGAAATCAACATTACAGTAGCCACTTATTTGTAACAAGTTTTCCCCAACATAAGCACACTCCTGGGGAATCTCCAGTTCTGCTGTAAAAAATCGATGTTCCCCAGGAGGTATAGTTCCGGAAACAGTCTGTTCTTCAACATTTTGTTCTCCTTGTTTGAGTAAGCTGAAAGTTAATTCATATGTGTTAGTCTGATCATCATTATTGTAAATTTTCATTTTTGCAATAAGTGGTTTTCCAACAATTACTGGTTGTTCCAAAATGATATCTCCACAAACTCCCGTTGGTGCTGCATAATGATATTGCTTTCTTTCTACAGTTTTTCTACCTGATTGACTTTCTTCAATTACCTCAATATTACGACCTGCATCATTATATTTATAATAAGTAGCAAAATGCAATTCGTTTAATTTTGTTGTTAAATAACCTGTTTTTGAATCGTAAATATATGAATTCATGTTAGTACCAACAGGTACAACCCTAAAATCGTCTAAATAAACAGCAGTTCCATCCGGTGTTGGATCAATAACCTCAATTCTCATATTCATATTTTGGGTAAATGTATAATCGGTCGGTATGAATAAATCTGTTGTAATCAAAATCCATTCATTAATTTGAACAGTATTTTCTGATGATCTGGAAGAACAGGCATTTAAATCATAAAATGAAATATTGAGTTGAATATCTTCAGGACTTTGTTCATGTATCCAAATTTGCGCTCTATATATTTTATCATTTTCAAAAGGACAAATACTTCCTGATTGGTATGTAATGTCGAAAAAAGGTCCCTGATTACCTGTCATTTGTACAAGATAACGTCCTGAATGGGGCTTAATAAAACAGTAACCACTGACTAATCCTTTAACATTTTCCGTATAATCAGATATTTCTGCAGCGCAATCGTATGTTACTGATCTTCCATCAATTACTTGATTTGTTGAAGGAACTGCAAAGACTTCACCTTCAAACTTGACAAATGTTCCTCTAGAGCTAAAATCCTCGAAACTGGTAAAAGTAAATTCCTGAAATTTACAGTTACCAGCTAATGTTAGTACCTTCTCGTCATTATAAAATTTTGTTGCTTTATAATCTCCTGTAATATCAAATGATTCGCTGGTTGAAGATTCCCATGTATAATGCGTTATTTCATTGTCAGTAATCCAGCCATTTGCCTCAGAAATTTGATCATTTGAAGTTGGTTTAGTAAATCCCTGGTAAATACCGGTTAACTGGTCAATAGCTCCATCCCAGCTATGGCTTGATTTCAAACGCCAAACTGCTTCTGTAGGTTCTGCATCATTATACCTGTACTCAACTCCCGACAGCTCTCTGTATGACCAGTTTTGTGAATATTTTTCAGCAGTAACAGCTAAAACACCTGCTTCGCTTAAATCATTATTTAATAAATATGAATAATTTACTGCATTTACATTAATAAGATTAAAATTATCTTCATTTAAAACTTTAGGGCCCAGTGATGCATATTCATCATCAAAAAGAAAAGCAGGAACAGCTTCACTCGCAACAATAGCCCCATCTGACTTATAATTAATGGTTTTAATTGCTTTTCCTGTATATATATTATAACCATTATTTAGTAACTCGGTGTTCCCAAGTTTAGTAATGGCTTCTCCGCTGGCTGTTTTTGTAGTTATTTTTTTTAGAATATTTGGATACACAACTTTACTGGTGGAAGTAAAATACATATGGTCTCTTTGTTGGTTTAGTTGCCTTTTACAATCGTAAAATGTCTCACGAACTTTGCCTCCTTTGATTTCATCATGATTATAATATTCATAGATTATTTCTTTTATTTTTTCATCGAATTCGTTATAAAATTTTTCTGAAACAGGCCTCCCGATTGAACTTTTAAAATCATGAATTGTGCTTGACCGGTAATGTACTTTTGGTTTATCATCATCAGTTATTGGTTTCTCATTCGGTGGATTAGAAATCCACAATTGGTTATTTAGATTATAATTTTCAGATATGTAATTATTTGTTGGTTCAATAGTATTGAATTCATAAATAGTCTTTGAAGTTTGTTCTTCTTCATTAGTGAAGGTTTTAACAAGCGTGTTTTTGTACATTACATTTGGTGCCGGTAATTCATATATATATGGGATGTATCTTTTTTTACCATTTGGTGCGTAACTTGTAATACCATCTTCATATTCGTAAACTGTTTTGAAAGACAAAATTTCATCCTGAATTTGCTGGTCGGGGATGGTATAGGTAATTTGAGAAACGCGAATTCCACCTCCATTAAAATGGTCAAATTCCTCTAAATCATATTTAATAATGCATTCCCCAAATTTAATATTTGTATGATAACAATTGTCATCTAAAAATTGTATTGCATTTGATACCCTGTAAACTTTATAATCATAATCATCCTCTATACTGAATATATTGAAAGTGTTATCAAATGAACCAGGTTCAAGATTGCAATCAGAGTCAGGTTTAATACCATAATGCCCACTGATGTTAAAATCATCACCAATTTGAATATTATTATCACGCAAATAAGCAACATCGGCATCATTTATTATGGTTATTCTCAAATATTGATTGCTTTCCCAGAAAATATTCACAGGTATAGATATGTAATGTAAATTTAAGGCTGCTTCTGTATCATACGTATCAGATTCATAATCAATAGTAGTTTCTTTACCTAATGGATGGATTATTTTTTTCAGGCTCCAGGTATGTGCATCATTTTTTTCAATAAGGTCTTTATTGGTTAATGCTGGACCTATATAACGGCCTCCATAAAAACCCCAGTTATCCATTTTATCAATATCATAAGCTTGTTGGTTATAATATTCGAAATTAAAGTCAGGATGTTTTAGTGTTTCATTTTGTCCTTCAAAGGCTATTCGGCCAAGAGTGAGCTTACCATTTCCTGCAGCCTGGGAACCTGGTGTTTCATGACAAAGAGTATAGTTAGTTGTGAACCGGATTACTCCCAGTGCATTTACTTCTATATCATTGTCAATAAGATCATTAATATCATAAACGGAGTTGCAAACATGCGTATTTAATTCAAGAAAGTCAACATATAGTGTTTCAGGATCAAGTGCAGTTGTTACTGTATACCTTTCTCCATAATAGTCCTCTTCAATAGTAACCTGATAGCATTGTCTTTCTATTCTTTTGTTAATAATATTTGTAGCTTGATTTATTAAGCTTGTTGTACTGTTTTTATCCAGATCAGAAAATTGGTTTTTAACAAGGATAATCCGGTCAAGTTTAAGCAGTTGGTTTTGTGTGCTAACATCAAAATCAAGGTAATCTTCTTGGTCACAATACCCATATTCGGTGTCATAATTTTCAAGTTTAATGAGAATATTCTCAAAATCTGTAGATGATACCGCGTCAAGTCGCAAATCTTTGATAAAATAGGCAGTGTGTGTTTTGGTTTTAATAGCATCAAGGTAATATATTTGTCTGAAAGCAAATGAATAATGTTTCATATTTGTTTCAAGATCAGGGAGGTATCCTGTAAACGGATTACGAACAGGAAATCCATCCGACCATTTACCATAATCAAATTTTACCCAATAGCCGTCATCTTGTTCATTAATGATGCCAATCTGGCCACGGTCAATAAAATCTGGCCCTGTAATACCTGTCAATAACCAACGAACAGCATATTTAGAATGTTTACCTGATTTAATGTACCCTTTTATCCGGTTTGAATAACCTTTGGTACTTATATATTCAATTTGAACATATTCAGGCAATGCATAATGATAAGTTTTACCATTTTCGTCGGTAATGGAATAACCTCCAATGCCATCCGGATCAAAATCTGTCCAGTCATTAACATTTCGTTGACCTAAAACGGGTTCATATTCCATTATACCTTTTTCTCCCAGTACTGATTGATTGGTATGCATATCATTGTTTGTATACCATTGAACATATTTTGAACTCCCTTTTCGCTGGGTGGTTGAATTGTAAAAAATATCGTGATCAGAAAAATCCGTATCATGATCAATCTCCAAATAACTATCATTGTATTGGGTTTCCCATAATATGTCATTAGTTCCTTCAGTTAGGGAAAAAGAACCGGGCATGTATTCAAGATAACCGGATTGGTCACTATTAAAGTAAAAATGTATATCAGAGTAGCTTTTAGTGAAATCGTTTAACTTGTAGAAATCATATTCGTCAAAACCTGATGTTTCGTCATAATATCCTGCACGAAAAATAGTCCCGAGTTCAAATAGACGGGGATTCATTGAACCCATGATACCAGGGCCTGACACAAAATAATTGTCATAAGCCACAAAAGATAAACAATTGGTAATTTCATTAGTCATTTCTGATGAGTAACTAATATGATCGTAAGGATTGGTATATGAATCTAATGAATAGTATTTATTTATTTCACCCCAAGTTTCTGATAATAAATTAGGAGCATCCATTGCATCATCAAAATACAGACTTCCATAATATGTAATCGATTTTGTTCGTGTTTTACTCGTAACATAGGATTCCGGGCTTGTAGTGGTAGTGATTTTTTTATGTTTATAATCATCAGGGGCTCCCTGAACACTTCTTGTTATAGCTCCGGGATAAAGGTTCCAGCCCAGGCCAATCCAGGATGCTTCCTGTTCCATTGTAATACCTGCCTGGTATACTGCTGAAACGGGAAATGTATTTTTCCCGTTTGGTATTTCCAGTAACTGAATACTATAATTCAAATCGCCTGTTAAATAGATAACTGATAAATTATCTTTTGCAATACCTAAATCCTGAGCTTTTAATATTGTAAATTCAAGAAAGATTATAGCTGTCAGAAGTACTTTTATTAATTTCATTGTATTGGTTTTTATTATTGTTTGTTAATCTTTTATTTTTTCATTAGCAAGTATAAATTAACTAAGCTTTTCAAGATATTTATTGTAATACAAATATTTTTTGCTTTGCTACAACCTGTTCTTCAGATGAAATTATAATAAAGTACAAGCCTTCATTAATGTTTTTATTTATATGAACAACTTCCCCATTCTTGAAATTCTTACCAAATACCTTCTGGCCACTAATGTTGAAAAGTTCTAACTTAAAGGCCTCATTTGATAATTTTGTTGAAAACCGAATAGGAGTGTTTTTTTTATATGGATTTTGAAAAAGAAGGATTTGGTCTTGATTAGCAAATAGTTGAGAAACATCAGTGTCAATAAAAATATAACTGTATTCATATTTTTGATTGTTAATAAAATCGTATTCTGTTCCGGCATTTGTTAATCGAAGTTCCCGTACTAAGTTTAACGATTCATCATAATCATAGTTGTAGCTAAATCCTTCCCAGCCCTGACTGTAAAGAAAACTGATTAAATAATGATGTAATGTAAGCCCATAGCTGTTATAACTTATATGTTCCTTGTTTACATTTTCCAGTGCCCAATGTTGTCCGCTTTCGTTCCAATTATAATAATAATAGAAATAAGTGTAATTTTGATCAGTAGAATGGGTATAAATAGTTTTTCTGTAATTATCCCAGCCATTAGATGGAAGGTGTTGATATACAGTTTCTGTGGTAGTTGTAGTATCTGTATATATATATGAATAAAGTTCTTTATATATAGTGAACCAATCTGATCTGTCAAACAACATAAAATAATTTTCGATTTTCTCATTGTTTTGATTATAAACAGCGCTATCTCTGCCATACAATTCCCAGCCTTTCGCTTGCCAATTATAATGCCTGGTTTCAAAGTTATTTTGTTGTTCGTCATAGAAATATTCAAACTTCACGTCTTCTAGCCAGGCATTAATATCATTATCCAAATGATATATCACTAAAGTTGAGATAAAATTATTTATATACTCTTTAATTTCCCTGTATCCACCATTAAATTCATTATTAAAAGGATCCCAGCCTTTTTCATAGTATTCAATTCTGTTTCCGTTTTCATCATACGAACTTAAATAATACTGTTCCCATACATCATCATCGGTATTTTTATAATAATTTATATATTCACAAGCTTCGGTTTCATAATAAATTTTGGTTTTCTTTTCACAATCATACCAGATATCTGCATCATAGTCCCAATCTTTTACTATTGTTTGAATCCAACGGCCCTGGTCATCATAAGTATCTTCCCAGTTATTAAGGCCATTCCAGGTTTGTAAGGGTTCATACCAATAATAACTTTCAAATGATGTATACCAGCTTTGAACTCCATTGTAAGCATAAATCTCTTTTTCGTAATCCGTCCATTCTTCACCATTCCAATGTTGTTCTAACTTTTCAATCATTTTATGCTGGGCATTGTATGTAAAAAGAAACCTATAATCATTGACCCAGTTTCCAATATCATCATCATATATTTCATATACCATTTCACCGGTATTTCCAAATTCATCATAAGCTGGTGTTAAAAGCTTTCCACGATGAATCCAATCCTGATCACTATATTTCCAATAATAGTAATCTTCACTGGATTTAAAATAAGCTTTGTTTTTTTGTATTACCAGATTGTTCAATTGTGACATTGTATATTCTAACTGTTTTTCAAGAAATTGAATTTTTGTTAATATATGATCAACGCTTTCATTATTTTGTTTAGCCTTGTGAAGCTTTTGTGATAGCTCATTGATCTGGTCCCAGGTTTTCTGTCTTTGATCAAAAACACTAGTTTGGGCAATTGATAATTGCGTTATGATAAAGAACAAAGCAAAAAGTAAAGTTAATTTCATATTTGGGTTGTTTATATAATATTTGGAGTTAATCTTTATATTTTAATTTTTCGTATTTGGTGTAATTATCCGACATATGCAAATATTTATTTTACTATAAATTTTCAAAATAACTTTATTGAAAGAACCTTTATTTGTTGAAATATATTTTCAACGATTATCGCCTTATTTTACCGTTCTATTATTTTTATTTCTAAGCAACTTTTTCTGTTTATGTTATTTATTAACTTTTATTCTT
>DAOVJU010000298.1 GCA_030632095.1 Chlorobiota bacterium | reverse complement strand
ATAGTTCTTCAGGATCCGGTACTTTTGGTGTTTCACAAGCTAACGATGCTTATGGAAAATTCAATTGTGACAAAGAATTAATTACCAGTGATACTGAAGAGCTTTATACACGAATGGCGCAAAACATGCAGATTGGTATTCCTGCTCACCTGGCTGTAGTAAACGAATCATGGACATCAGGCCATAACCTGGTGGTTGATGGTTACAATTCGACTGGGTATTTCCACTTGAATTTTGGTTGGGGAGGCACAAATAATGCATGGTATCTGGTTCCTGAAGGAATTCCGTATGATTTAACTGTCCTGGAAGGAGTTATTATAGATATTATGTACCCTGAGAATGCATCACCAATTTTATATGACATTGAAACAGAGGGTATTGAAGATAGTGTTTTGTCCTTTTTACCAGTGCTTTTTGAAAATAATTATTTTGATTTGGAAAATGATGAGCTAGCATTTATCAGGATTTTAAGCCTTCCTGAACATGGTACTTTAATGCTTGGAGAAAATGAGATTGAAACCGGGCAGGAAATACTTCCTGAAGAGCTTGATCAATTTATGTTTTTAAGTGAGGAAAACTGGAATGGTACTACAGAATTTTTGTATTCTGCCTGTGATGGTTTCAATATGGCTAAATGTGCTGCAAAATTTTTCATAACATTGACTCCTGTCAATGATCCACCGGTATTTATGCTCAGCGATAATCTGGAACTCGACCAGGATTTTAATGAAACTTCAATAATTTCTATTACCCCAAATGTGCCATCCGATGAAACTAACCAGGAAGTTGAATATACTTTATTGCCGGACAGTCTATCTTTTATTGATATGGTAATTGATTCGGAAAATATCGAGATACAATTTAATTCTATACCTGACGAGTATGGGACAGGGGAAGTAACTGTTACTGCAACCGAAATCAATGAAACAGAAGATAATGTTTATTCTCAATTCTTCTTAATAACTGTAAATCAGTCTTCTTCAATATCATTAGAAAGAGTGGATAAAAAGATTATTTTATATCCAAATCCTGCAAATCAATATTTGAAGATTGAAGGCATTGAAACCGAAAATGAAACTTTTGATTTTTTTATTTATGATCAGGAAGGCAAGAGTATTTGCATTGCTAAAAAGAATCATGTCAAACCAATCAATTATATTGATGTTTCTGATTTTAAACAAGGTGTTTATTACATTTTGATTGATAATAATGGCATTAAGCACAGCCAGAAAATTTTGATTTTACGATAAACCAACAATCAATCTAATAAGCACACGTTATGTTTCATTAAACGCGCGCTATTCGGGTTCAACAATAATCTTTCATCCCGGCCAGTAGAGCCGGGATCTATTATAAACAGGGATATCCCGGATCAAGTCCGGAATGATGAACTTTAAATGGAAGTTTGACTTGATACACATAACTACTTTTTACCACTTCCCTTCCCTTTACCTTTATTTTTATTTGTGGCATTATTTAATGAAGAGCCATTTTCCTTATCTATAGATTGCATTTTTTCATGCTTTCCTTTTCCCTGGTTTATTTGCAAATTGTCATTTATTCCATCGCCATCAAGATCAACAAACTGGTTTTGACCTTTTCGCTTTCTTTTCATTTTTTGCCAATCAGGGTCAAGGCCATTGGGAATTCCATCACCATCATGATCCGGTGCATTATCGTTGTATCCATCACCATCAGCATCAACAAAATTAAGGTTTTGATGCTTGACTATTTTTTTTGTTTTTGTTGTATCCTGGGCCATTATAGCCGAAGAGTTAAAAGCCAAAAAGATAACTATAAATACTAAAGATTTAATATGTGTTTTCATTTTATTTTAACGTTTTGTATTAATTATACCAAGTTTTTGCATCCTTGAACGTAGATGCCTTTCAGTAATTCCTAATAATTTTGCCGCCTGGCTCTGATTTCCGAATTTCAATTCCAAAGCTTTATCAATCATTTCCGTTTCAAAAGCAGATACTTTGCCCGGATATGAATCAGTAAAATCATGAGGATCAAGAATGTGCTTTTCAGAAGTAATCAACAAACCAGAAGGCAGGTCTGATGTTGTTATGATTTCGTCACGAGATAAAACTACTGCACGCTCTATAATATTTTCAAGTTCCCTTATGTTGCCGGGGAAATGATATTTCATAAGATAATCCTGGGCTTCCTTACTTATGCCTTCAATTTCTTTTTGATTTTCAAGCGAATATTTATCAATAAAATGACGAATTAATATTGGAATATCCATTTTCCTTTCCCGTAACGAAGGTAAATTAATTGTTACTACATTTATTCTATATAACAAATCCTCCCTGAACTTCCCTTTTTGTATCAAATCTTCAAGATTACGGTTGGTTGCTGTAACAACCCTGACATTCACTTTAATGGTTTTTGATCCTCCAACTCGTTCAAATTCTCCAAATTGCAATACACGAAGAAGTTTAACCTGGGTTTGAAGCCCAATATCCCCAATTTCATCAATAAAAAGTGTTCCGCCATCTGCTTGCTCAAACCTGCCAATATGTTTTGCTGATGCACCTGTAAATGCTCCCTTTTCATGCCCGAACAATTCACTTTCCAGCAAACCTTCTGACAAAGCTGCACAATTTACTGTTATCATAGCTTTCTCGCTTCTTTTACTACTATAATGTACGGCTTTGGCAATTAATTCTTTTCCGGTTCCGCTTTCTCCCCTGATTAGCACCGTAGCATTACTCGGGGCAACACGTCCTGCAGTATTCAATACTTCTTCCATTTCACCACTTTGTGAAATTATAGCATCAAATTTGAACTTTTCCCTTAACTGATCTTTTAATAATTTGTTTTCTGATTTTAAATAACTTAATTCAATGACTTTTTTTATCAATATTTCTAACTCATCAAGATCAATTGGTTTTGATAAATAGTCAAATGCTCCTTCTTTCATTACTTTCACAGCATCTTCCGTATCACTAAATGCAGTGATGACAACAACCGAAATTTCAGGATTATAAGCTTTAATAGCTTTAACCACCTCTAATCCGGTCATATCTGGCATCCTGAAGTCTGATAATACCAAATCAACCTTTTTACTTTCAATTATTTTCATCCCTTCGGTTCCTGAACTTGCAGTTAAAACAGAATAATTTCTCCGTTTTAAAAAGGCTTTAATTGAAGTAATTTGTGCCGGTTCGTCATCAATCAGTAATATTTTAAAGTCTGTCATTTTTTTCAGGATTTCATTTAGTTGCTACTTATTCTGCTTATTTTAAATTATTAAAAATTTATAAGCACACCAACTCCAACTGAATTATTCTTATAATTATACCAATAACTATTTGATTCGTTAACTATATAGCTATAATTCAAATAAGTTTTAAGTGAATTTAGCCTTTTTTTATTCAGGTAAAAAGTTTTTGAAAAATTAAGATATATACTTTGTTTATCATCTGTTCTATTGCCAATACCAACAGTGTCATCAACAGAAATGAAAGCCTGTTCGCTTATATAACTTTTATGATTAATTGAACCACCTATTTGTAAATTGGTAGATTTGGGCAAAATAAAAGTTAGTTTTGATGAAAAAGCAGAACTTTCATAGCTAAACGGATCGTCATATAATTCCTCATCCTGGAAATAACTATCAGAATTAACATAAGATGTTTCATCTGTTAAGCTAAATTGCTTTCGGTACTGAATATATATACCAACCCTATCATGTAATGATTGTGCAACTCTTGCTAATAAAATAAAGTGGCTCATATTCGGAACCTGATTGCTTGTAACAGAAGTTTGTGTTATTGAGTTTTTACCTTTTCCTCCTCCATTTCTTGAAATATAGGTTTCTGTTCCTTTAAAAGATTTATATCCAAAATCAGTTTCAATTATTATTGATGTACGAGTCCTGAATGATCTGTTGGCTTGTAAAAACAGATAATGCTGATAATTTGTAAGGTCAGGAACATAAGAGTAACTACGATATCTGAAATTATAACCGGTTTTAAGAAATAAGCCGTTTAAATTGAATCGCTGGTTAATATATAAATATAGCTGCTTGTAATTGTAGTAATTGTATTCCTCTTTATTATACCTGCTTAGCCAGTTACCACCCATATAAAACTGGTGTTTATCTTTGTCCCCAAAATTTTTGTAATAACCAGCACCAAAATTATTCAGGAATATATTTCTTTCTGAAACATTTAAAAAAGAAATATAGTCACCATTATAGTATAAATTAATATTTGAATCTTTTGGAGTATAATTTAATCTGAAATCAAAATCACTGATTAAATCACCGGTTTTTTCAGTTGATAAATAAAGATTATCATCAAAACCTGACGATAAATCGAGATATGTGTCAAACTGGGCAGTTGCTTTATCAGCAATTATATTTAAGAATATCCCAATTATAAATATGTATTTTATAAGTTTTTTCATGATCTGTAAATATACAGATTGATTAATTATTATAAATTATTGTTTCTAATTAATACTATTTCCATTTACAAGATATGTACCAAATATCATAATAGTTAGATATTCAAATAAATACATATTTCAACCACGAAAAATGATATGTATAAGTCGCCCATTCGGTCGACTCGTATACCAGTTGGTCGAATAAGGGATTAGCCGTAATTAAAATATTTAACAAAAAAAGCCGGATAAATCCTTATCCGACTGAAACTATGCTTAACTATAACCAACTATTTTTTACCTTTTCCTTTTTTTCCTTTAGGCCCTGTTCCATCGCAAACTCCGGTTCCTTGTCCATTACCTGCTCCCTGGCCATTAGCTGCACCAGATCCATTCAACGGGCGAACATAATCAGGGTCTTGTCCGTTTGGAATACCATCACCATCAGAATCAACTGCATTATCGTTAATTCCATCACCATCAAGATCAATAAATCCTCTTGCATTGTTACCTCTCCTGTTTTTTGGGCCAGTATAATCGGGATCCCTGCCATTTGGAATACCATCACCATCTACATCGGGTGCATTGTCGTTAAAACCGTCACCATCTTCATCAACAAACCCGGCTTTTTGCATAATGTTCTGATTTATTGATTTATTTTGTTGCTTGTACTGGTACCCTTTTTTATTTTGTACCTGCACACTATCCTGGGCAAATAAATTACCTGATAAAAAGATAGCAATAATGCTTAAAATTTTAATTGAGTTTTTCATTTTATTAAATTT
>DAOVJU010000552.1 GCA_030632095.1 Chlorobiota bacterium | reverse complement strand
ATATTTACGGTGGATGGTGATGACCTGGAAGGTTCTGTTCCTCTGTTTTCAAAAGGACTTTGGGGAGGTTTGATTATTCTTGGTAATGCTACACTTAACAATACATCGGGTGAAGCATCAATAGAAGGTATCCCAGTTACCGAACCACGTGGAATATATGGAGGAAACAATGACCTGGATAATTCAGGAATATTAAGATATGTTTCTATACGTCATGGTGGCACTAATATTGGTGAAGGAAATGAAATTAATGGCTTAACTTTGGGCGGAATCGGAGCAGAAACTACAATTGACTATATTGAAATTATTTCCAATAAAGACGATGGTATAGAATGTTTTGGAGGAACAGTTAATCTAAGCCACATTGTTGTAGCATTTTGCGGGGATGATTGTTTTGATTTTGATGATGGTTATCGTGGTTATGGGCAGTATTGGCTTGCAATTCAAGATCCGAATGAAGGTGATTTAATAATTGAACATGATGGTGGTTCTGATCCCATTAATGGAAGCCCTTTTTCAATTCCTTACATTTACAATGGTACTTTTATTGGAAGGGGAAGTACAATTTCAAATAACTTAATTTTATTTAAGGACAATGCAGGTGGAATTTATGCTAACTCAATATTTTTAAACCAGGGAAAAGGGATTTGCATAGAATATAACTCTGATAATGACAATAGTTTTGAGCGATTTTTAGACAATGACTTAAAACTCTTAAATAATATATTTTATGATGTTGCTTTAAATGATGAGAATTCTGTCTTTAACGTGATAAGTTTTCAAAATCTTGATGTTACAAATCAAAATGTTATAATAGATGATTATTTTCAGCAAGCAAATAATTTAATCGATGATCCGGGAATTCTTATCGAAGATAACTTTTACCACATTTTACCCTTAAATGATTTAAGTGGACAAAATGCCGGTTATCCTGATAATTGGTTTGATATTGTAGAATATAAAGGTGCTTTCGGGCATTACAATTGGGCAAACAACTGGACTTTATTGAGTCAGAGCAATTATTTAGAGTAATTCAGCAATGATAGTATTTTTTCCCCTGATTTTTTGATCTAAACCTACTTTGATTTTCGCGGTAACCGGAAGAATAATATCAACCCGTGACCCAAATTTTATAAACCCAATTTCATCACCTTGTTTAAACTCTTTGTTTTCTTCTGCATAGCAAACTATTCTCCTGGCTACAGCGCCTGCAATTTGCCTGACCATAATTTCCTGGCTATTATTATTTGCAAATACCAGTGTTGTCCTTTCATTATTTGTTGAAGATTTTGGATGCCATGCTACTAAATGTTTACCAGGGCTGTATTTATAATAACATATTTTACCATTAAGCGGGGCCCAATTAATATGTACATTTAACGGCGACATAAATATAGAAACCTGTATACGCTTATCGTTGAAGTATTCCTTTTCTTCGATTTCTTCTATGGCAACAAGCTTACCATCAGCTGGTGCAACTAAAATATTCTCCGACTGTTTAACAATCCTGTCTGGTTTACGAAAAAAATAAAGAATTATACAGAAAAATGCTATTGATAAAGCGAATAAAAAATATGTAATTATAATTATTGGGATATATGTAAAAAAAACATAATTAAGTACAGATAACAATACTGCCGTAATAATAATTGTAACAAAACCTTCTTTATGTATCCTCATTAATTCGTTTGATTTGTTTATTTAATAAATTCAAGATATGTAAATACCATAGGTGATACTAATATAATACTATCGAATCGATCTAAAATACCCCCATGGCCTGGTAATATTTTTCCGGAATCTTTAATTGAGATACTGCGTTTAAAAAGTGATTCCGACAAATCGCCATATGTTCCTGCAATAATAGTAATTACCGATACAATGATCCACTCCTGCCTGTCTAAAGCTGGAAAAAAATCCGTTAATTTTATTCCGGCAGATATTGTAATTATTGCACCTCCGATAAATCCCTCCCACGATTTCTTAGGTGAAATTCTTTCAAATAATCTATGTTTACCTAAAGTAACACCAAAAACATAACTCGCTGTATCGTGAATCCACAATAAAATAAATAATCCAAGTAAAATATAAGGGCTATAAGTCACTTCAGTAACATTTGCACCTGTAAAAGCAAAGTAATTAAACAAGGAGAATGGTAGTGCTACATAAATAATTCCAAGAATAGTAAAAGCAATATTTGAAAATGGCTTTTTATCATTTTTATAAATTTCAAAAATGAATACGAAGAATATTAAGGGAATGAAAACTAAAAATATATTAGCATCAACAAGCTTTTTAGCAAATAAATAATTCCCGGTAAAAAGCAATAAACCAATTATAATAGCAACAAATTTCTGTGGTTTTAAATCAGCTTTTTGTGCAATGTAAAAGAACTCCCACATACCAAACATTATCACTAAAAAAAACAGAATAAAGAAACTTACATTACTTACCAGAATTGCTGTAACTATAAGTAATACAAAAAATAATCCTGTAATACTTCGAGTTAATAAGTTTCGCATGCTTGCAACCTTTTTTAGTAATTAATTATATCTTCATTTTTTCGATGATATGCTTTGCTTTTATTACATTATCAGAATGTACTAATAT
>DAOVJU010000207.1 GCA_030632095.1 Chlorobiota bacterium | reverse complement strand
ATACAAAATGCCGTTGATCCGGGAGCGATTAAAAATTTTCCAACTACAGTTCCTAAAGAAAATACTGAAGATAATAATTAAGAATTTTATTCATATTTGTTTAGATCATTAAGTGTCAGTATGTCATATTTACTGACACTTTTTTTATGCCTGTTGTCAAATTAAGTTTTTTATTACTTTGTTTATTTTCAGTAATTTACAACCGAGTCACTTAAATATTACAGCTTTTCATTATGTAAAAGCAGAAAACAAAATATATTTATGCTATAAATTTTAGTTTGGCATAAAATATGAAAAGCGATTCACGCAAAATGACATTTTTATTTATGAATAACATAAAGAAAATTAAAGAGGTAAATAAATTATTAACTTAAATTATAATCTTAAAATGGCAAAAGAAATAAAATTTGAAAACGAAGCCAGAAACCAACTAAAAGCTGGTATTGATGCTTTAGTTGATGCTGTTAAAGTGACATTAGGTCCAAAAGGAAGAAATGTTATATTAGATAAGAAATTTGGTGCACCGCAAATTACAAAAGATGGTGTAACAGTAGCAAAGGAAATAGAGCTAAAAGATCCATTTGAGAACATGGGAGCTCAAATGGTGAAAGAAGTTGCATCAAAAACTGCTGATGATGCAGGTGATGGAACAACCACTGCAGCTATATTAGCTCAATCAATTATTTCTGTTGGTTTGAAGAATGTTACAGCAGGCTCAAATCCAATGGATTTAAAACGTGGTATTGATAAAGCTGTTGTTAAGGTTATTGAAAGTTTAAAAAACCAAACTAAAACAGTTGGTGATGATTTCACAAAAATTGAACAAGTTGCCAGAATTTCTTCTAATAACGATGCTGAAATTGGAAAGCTTATTGCTCAAGCTATGCAGGCTGCCGGTAAAGAAGGTGTAATAACTGTTGAAGAAGCAAAAACAGCTGAAACATATACTGAAACTGTAGAAGGTATGCAATTCGACAGAGGTTATATATCTCCTTATTTTATTACCGATACTGAAAAGATGGAAGCTGTTTTAGAAAATCCGTACATTTTGATTCATGATAAAAAGATATCTACCATGAAAGACCTTCTACCTATTCTTGAATCAACAGCACAATCAGGCCGCCCATTAATGATTATTGCTGAAGATGTAGATGGTGAAGCATTAGCTACATTGGTAGTTAATAAATTAAGAGGTTCATTAAAAATTGCAGCAGTTAAAGCTCCGGGATTTGGTGACAGAAGAAAAGAAATGCTACAGGATATTGCTGTTTTAACCGATGGTACTGTAATTTCTGAAGAAACAGGATTAAAACTTGAAAGCACTACCATTGAAATGCTAGGAAGTTGTGAAAAAATCACAATTGACAAAGAAAACACAACATTAGTAAATGGCGCTGGAGAAAAATCTAATATCGAAGCCAGGGTTTCACAAATTAAAGCTCAAATTGAAAATACTACATCTGATTACGACCGTGAGAAATTACAGGAACGATTAGCTAAGTTAGCCGGTGGTGTTGCAGTCCTTTATATTGGTGCAGCTTCAGAAATGGAAATGAAAGAAAAGAAAGACCGTGTTGATGATGCATTAAGCGCTACAAGAGCTGCCGTTGAAGAGGGAATTATTCCTGGTGGTGGCGTTGCTTTAGTCAGGGCATTAGATGCTATTACAGACTTTGAAGGTAATAATGAAGACGAAACTACCGGAATTGCAATAATCAAAAGAGCTATGGAAGAACCACTTCGCCAAATTGTTGAAAATGCAGGATTAGAGGGTTCAATTGTAGTTAACAAAATAAAAGAAGGAAAAGCTGATTTTGGTTACAACGTTAGCAAAGGTGTTTATGAAAAACTTTTTGAAGCAGGTGTTATTGATCCAACAAAAGTCACCAGAATTGCTTTGGAAAATGCTGCATCAATTGCTGGTATGTTCTTAACTACCGAGTGTGTTATTACCGATGCTGAAGAAGAAAATCCACCAATGCCTCCAATGGGCGGCGGACCAGGTATGGGCGGAATGGGTGGAATGATGTAGAAAGTCTATATATAAACCCACATAACATCATCCCTCTGCAATGTTTTGCAGGGGGATTTTTATTTTCTGTTGTTTAATTATAAATCCAATTTCTAACCAAATAAGCAATAAAACATTGGTTTTTCAGGGCAAACCTAAAAAAACCACTTCGCTGGAAACTGCCCTGCAATGAGTTTTGAAATTATGGCAGTGGCCTAAAAATATCCGAATAAAATTCGGACTTACTGTAGGTTCGATTTTTAATCGGACTCCTGCAAATACGACTAATTAATGCTAATTGTATTTTTGTGTGCTATAAGCAAGCTTCAGTGGAAGTGTCCGAATAAAATTCGGACTTACATAGCAGAAAGTTTCTACCTTTTAAAAACAAATAATCGTTTAACAAATCATCAATTTTATATTGACCAAGAATTAATATATTTGTGCACTTGAAATAAACAAGGGTAAGTTTGTTAGAAAAGGAATAAAAAATTGAAATTGAAATTTGATTATTATTTGAATTTTGTTTTTTGATTTTTGGGATTTCAGAGATACAAAAGACATTAGATGGAAAACATTCGTAATTTCTGCATAATAGCACATATTGATCATGGGAAAAGTACCCTTGCTGATAGATTATTGGAATACACAGGAACGGTTACAGAACGTGATTTACAAGCACAGATATTGGATGATATGGAATTAGAACGCGAGCGTGGTATTACCATAAAAAGCCATGCCATTCAGATGGATTATGAACTTGATGGTCAAAAATATGTTCTTAACCTGATTGATACTCCCGGCCATGTTGATTTTTCATACGAAGTTTCACGTTCTATTGCCGCATGCGAAGGCGCTTTACTTATTGTTGATGCCACACAAGGCATACAGGCACAAACTATTTCAAATTTATATCTGGCTATTGACAATGATCTTGAAATTATTCCTGTTATGAACAAAATGGATCTTGATAATGCGATGCCTGATGAAGTTATGGATCAGATTGTTGATTTAATTGGATGTGATCCGGAAAGCATCATTGAAGCCAGTGGAAAAACCGGAATGGGTGTTAATCAGATTTTAGAAGATATTATAAATAAAATACCACCTCCAAAAGGAGACCCCAATGCACCTTTACAAGCCCTGATTTTTGATTCGGTTTTTAATTCATTTCGTGGAATAATTGCTTATTTCAAAATAATGAATGGTGAAATCAGAAAAAACGATTTTGTGAAATTCGTTAATACCAAAAAAGAATATAATGCTGACGAAATAGGCGTTTTAAGGCTAGAACAGGAACCTCGTGATGTTTTAAAAACCGGTGATGTTGGATACATCATTTCAGGAATAAAATCATCAAAAGAAGTAAAAGTCGGTGATACTGTTACCCATGTGAAAAATCCTTGTGAAAAAGCTATTGCAGGATTTGAAGATGTAAAGCCAATGGTTTTTGCCGGTATTTACCCTGTGGATGCTGACGATTATGAAGAGTTGAGAGCATCGATGGAAAAACTTCAATTAAATGATGCATCATTGACATATGAACCTGAATCATCTATGGCATTAGGTTTTGGTTTTCGTTGTGGATTTTTGGGATTGCTTCACATGGAAATTATCCAGGAACGTTTAGATCGTGAATTTGACATGAACGTGATCACAACTGTTCCAAATGTTTCATATATGGTTTATACCAAGAAAGGAGAAGAATTTGAAGTTCATAATCCGTCGGGATTACCTGACCAAATGCTTATTGATCATATTGAAGAACCATATATTCATGCACAAATTATTTCAAAGGCCGATTATGTTGGGCAGGTAATGAAACTATGTATTGATAAGCGGGGAATTCTTAAAAACCAGGTTTATCTTACAAGCAACCGTGTTGAAGTTACATTTGAATTACCCCTGGGTGAAATTGTTTTTTATTTTTATGATAAATTAAAAAGTATTTCCAAAGGATATGCATCGTTTGATTATTATCAATCCGGGTTTAAACCGGCAAACCTTTCAAAACTTGATATTCTTTTAAATGGTGAAAGTGTTGATGCATTGTCAACATTAATCCATAGAGATAATGCTTACGATTTTGGGCGAAGAATTTGTGTTAAGCTCAAGGAACTCATTCCTCGTCAGCAATTTGATATTGCTATTCAAGCTGCTATTGGAGCCAAGATCATTGCCCGCGAAACTGTAAAAGCTGTCCGTAAGGATGTTACTGCCAAATGCTATGGAGGTGATATTACCCGAAAACGCAAACTTCTCGAAAAACAAAAGAAAGGTAAAAAACGAATGCGTAAAGTAGGAAATGTAGAAATTCCTCAAAAAGCTTTTCTTGCAGTATTGAAACTTGACTAATGCAGAATAAATCTTTCAGGTAATTGCCCCTTTAACAATTACTTGAAAATCACCTTGAAAATACTCCAACAATCTATACATTTACCAGAAGTAATTTCTTAAATAAAACCATTTATCTTATTACCATGGCATCCAAAATTAAATTTTTTATCTTGATAGTATTACTACTATTAACATCTATTAAAGCATTAACACAAACTGATTCAACTCAAATCAACAAGGATGCAGCATTAAATATTTATATTGATTGCAATTGGTGTGATGAAAGCTATTTTAAGCAAAACCTAACCATAGTAAATTATGTAAGAGACAGGAAAGTTGCCGACGTACATATTATAATTACTGAAATGGAAACCGGGAGTGGCGGAATAGAATATGCAATCCAATTTATCGGGCAAAACCGGTTTAGTTTATTAAATGACACCTTAACATTTAGTCTTCCTGCTGATTATACTGACGATGAAGAAAGAAAAACTCAATTGAAACATATAAAATTAGGTCTAGTACCATATATCTTAAAAACTCCTTTCGCAATAAAACTGGATTTAAGTATTGAAGACGACGACGAAATACACGAAGAAGAAGATAAGTGGAACCATTGGGTTATGGAATTGGAAGGATCAGGCTGGTTTAATGGTGACAAAACCTATTCAAATAATAATTTTAGAGGTGGTTTTTCAGTTCGAAAAGTTACTGAAGACATAAAATTTGAAAGTGAAATCAGAATGAATTATAGAAGAAGTCTCTTCTGGTTTTATGAAGGAGACAGCCTTGAATCAACAACAAGCTCACTTACAAGTGGTTATGGGGTCTATAATGTTTTTGTTAAAAGTATTGGTAAACATTGGGGAGTTGGTGGTTTTTTAAACGGAAAATCGGGAACATATCAGAATCTTGATTTCCAACTAAAAGTAAAACCGGCTCTTGAATATAACATATATAAATATTCAGAAGCTACAAATAAACAGTTACGGTTTTTATATTCCATCGGTTATATTTACAGAGATTATTCTGATACAACTATTTATAATAAATTAAAGGAATCACTTTTTCAACATAGTCTTTCCATAAATTTTAACTATGTGCAAAAATGGGGTTCTGTTGAAGGTTCTATTTATGCTTCAGAATATTTACACGACCTAAGCTTATTTCATGCAGGAATTTATGGTGGTGGCAGAATACGGCTTTTTAAGGGTTTGTCGTTCAGGTTTTGGGGGGGTGTAGAATTTCCAAGAGACCAAATTGGCATTATTAAATCAGAAACGTCAACTGAAGAAATTTTATTAAGACAATTTGAAATGGAAACTAATTATTCGTTTTGGGGAAATGTGGGTTTGTCTTATACCATTGGCTCAATATATAACAATGTTGTAAATCCCAGGTTTGATAATTAGGTCAATGCATCGTTGAAATACTGCAATACTTCTTTCAAATCTATAAAAGGATATTTCTTATTCAGCTTCTCAATATTTTCAATTTGCGTTTTCAGAAATTGCTGATGTTTATCTGTCTTAGGATTCAATGGCCTGTGATTTTTCGCTTTTACAATCTTGCCAATTTCTTTCATTAAGTTATAAGTTTCTTTTTCAAAATATACCTCACCAAATTTCTGCCATAAGTAATCAATTGCTGTTTGATTTGGATGAACCATATCTTCTGCATAAAAACGATAATCACGCAAATCGTCCATCATAATTTCATAAGAAGGGAAATAACTTACATTTTTAAATCTTTTAACTAATTCTTTTAAAGCCAATAAAAGTGTTGCTTTGGAAATTTGGTTTTCTGTTGCACCATCCTTTAAATGCCTGACAGGGCTTACAGTTAAAACAATATTTATTTTTGGATTTTGTGCAACTAAACTATCAATTAAACCGGTGTATAAAGAAACAATGGAATTAACAGTTAAAAGTTCCCTGGTAAATAATTTTGCGGGTAATTTATGACAATTTGAAACAACTTTACCGGTTTCATTCAACCTGAAAACCCATGCTGTTCCGAAAGTTAAAAAAAGATAATTGGTTGATTGTAAAAACTGCGAGGATTTTTGAATTCGGGAATTGATTTTTGTTAAAACAGCATTTTTAT
>DAOVJU010000178.1 GCA_030632095.1 Chlorobiota bacterium | reverse complement strand
TCCAATTATTGGAATATCAACATCGTACAGATAACTTCCATTCATTTGATAAACTTTAATAACCGTATGGGCATCCTGCATAAAATCAGCAAATAATTTCATGCCGGTAATAGATACCGATTGTAAAACACTTTCCTGTTCAGGGATAATTTCAATCCAGTTTTGCTGTTGGTATTTTTCTACATCAATACCAATTAATTTGTATTTAGGTGCTTCGTAATTGGTTAGCACATATAATTTTCCATCATAATGATCAATTACATTGTATTCATTATCAAAATTATCAACCAGCTTTATAAATTCGGAATTTTCACTTTCAAGATCTTTGAAATAAAGCATAAATCCTGTTGTCGATTCATATGAATATAAAATCAGGTATTTCTCATCACGGGTAACATATACCTCAAAACCTCTTTCAGGCAATTCCGGCATTTCATAAATCAACTTGTCTTCTGCCTGCTCTGTTCCAACCTTATGATAATAAATTTTATTGTTCTTGTTTTCTCCTTTTAAAGCATCGCCTTCTTTTGGTTCCGGGTATCTTGAATAAAAGAAACCATCTTTATACCATGAAGCACCTGAAGATTTAGTCCAATTTATATGATCTTCCAATAATTCACCGGTGTTCATGTCTTTAACAAAAAACTCGTTCCAGTCTGAACCACCACGACTAATACCATATGCACAATATCTTCCATCTTTGGAAATGCTAAAGCTTGTAAGCGAAACAGTTCCGTCTTCCGAGAAAGTATTTGGATCAAGAAATAATTCTTCTTCAGCGTCAATGGTCTTTTTTATATATATAACATTTTGATTTTGCAGACCATCGTTTTTTGATACAAAATAATAACCACCTTTTTTAAAAGGAGCAGATATTCTCGGATAATCCCAAAGTTCAGTTAACCGGTCTTTTATTTTATCTCTGAATGGAATTGATTCTAAAAAGCCAAAAGTTACTTTGTTTTGTGCTTCTACCCATTGTCCGGTTTCCTCTGACATATCATCCTCAAGCCAACGGTATGGATCAGGAACTTCAGTTCCAAAATAAACATCTACCGTATCAACTTTATCAGTTATCGGATAATCTAATCGTTGCATTTTTTGATTAGTTTGTGTACAGGAAATAATTCCTGCTAACATGATTAAATAAATGAATCTCTTCATAGTTTCTATTTTTAGTTATTAGCTAATTTGGTTGCAAAATTTATAATTGAAGGTTTTTCTTTTTCAGCTTTTTGTCTTTTATATATCCTAAATAATTGCCGGTTAAAAAACCAATAAGCAAAAAAAGTAAAATTATTTTTGAAATACTACCATAAACAAAAAAAGATGTAATTATACCGGTTAATGCTCCTGCTGCGATTCCAAAAACACTGTAAAGAGAAGTATAATAACGTTTTTGTTTTAATCCATGAACTTTATTCAAATGATAAAGTAATTTATCATTCAGGGTTTCATATTTTATTTTGTTTGTTTTTGAACGATTAATATAATCAGCCAGATTTGCCGACACTTCTTCTATTTCTTTCTTAAAACCATTACATTCAACACAATTTTCAGAGTTTTTATCAATATGAGATGTAAGCTTAATAAAACGGTCAACTAAATAAAAACGATAATCTTTTGGCGATATATTCTTTTCTTGTTCCGCAATATGGTTTTTAATTTTCGATAAAAATTCTTGTTTTTTTCCCATTAATTGTTTTTTTACAAAACTAAAAAACCAAGAGAAATGCTACAGATTACACTGATTAACCCTTTGGCGCAAGTCTTGTGTGTTGGATAAAGCAGGGCTGACTTATGCCGTTTCTCAGCTAATAAAATACATATCCTTCCGGATTAGGAAATTTATATTTCCGGCTTAATAAAACAAAGATAGGCAAAAGAATAGTTTTGAAAAATATGAAGTAAAAAAATTACTGGCACAAGTCATGCCGGTACAAGAGCCTATGCTGGAAGACTCAGCCAGTTGGACGCAAAAGTCCGCTTGGACAGATATACATTACAGCTAATAAAACAAAAAAAGTCCAAGATAAAATCTTGAACTAGTTTTTTGTAGACAAACTTGCACCAGTTGGGGTTTTATCTATTCATGCATTAATTTTTCATATCCTTCTAAAAGGGCCTTCCATTCTCTATTTGTATAACCAACATTACCAACGCAAATGCCCTTTCCAAAATCGCTGTCTTTTAGGTCAACCAAAGAAATTTGTATTTCACTTTTAAATTCAATAATCAATATATCATTATGATGAACAGTTTTTATTTTTAATTCTGGTCGTTCAGAATTGCTTTTTATTTCTAATATAAAATCATTAGACATTTGAGGTTCCTTTTTTTCTTTGGTTTTATTAATCCGTCTTACGTTATGAAACTTCAACTGGGAAGATTTCCCTTGAAAGTATGTCCTTTCCCAAAAAAGAAAAAATCTTTTTCTTTCGACATCCTCAAATGTCCTGCGTTCTATATTTAGTGTTATGGTGTTGTCATCTTGTAAAACAATGTTTTCAATATCTTCTAATAATATAGAAGAATCAAAAATCATTTTGTTTAGGATTTCAATATCTTTATTCTTAAAATCTATTGTTTTCATAATTGCTATTTCCAATCAAATAAATGACGCCAAAATTCTTTGCCTCGTATTCTTTGCCCATATTTAATAGAATACCTATATCCAGTACGGGTGACTCCTCTATCTAAATACATAAAACCATCGCCAAGTCCATTACGTACAATGTAGCCCCTACTAGGGCCGCTAGAAAATGAAGAAATCCTTGTTGGTGCCATATAAAGAGTAAGCCCCCAAGTAGTAGTATTCATAAAAGAATTCATTCTATCATTCCCTCCAACTATTTCACCTGTTAAATGGGTTGCATTAGGGCCTCTAACAAGTGACTGGGAAGTAACCCAAACACCATCAACTAAATCATAAGACATTTCTTTGAAAAATTTTGTGCTTTCACTCCACCTGTCAACCCAACTTGGATTCCATTGATTAATTTCTGAGTAGGAAGCTGCATGCCACTCATCCATGTATATTCCTCTAACAATATCAATAGCTTCAGCAGCATTTTGTTCTGGAGCACTATAGTTATAGCCTGGGTGATAAGAATAGTTTTCACCACTCATGTCAGTATATCCGACACCAAAGCCTTTGTCGGTATCATAGCCTGCAGTTGGTATAAAATTTGGATCCCATCCGTACCCAAAATATACATTGTAGCTGTCTCCCGCTTTTTCAACACCAAATCTAAAAGAAGATTGACTCCAATCCCAGTTAGACGGATTCCAATCCCAATCATGTTTTTCAGCTCCCTGTATGTAAGAAATAAGATTTGTTGAGGCCAACAACCAGTGCCACCACTTCTCACCCGTTGGGTCGGTATACTTTAAAGGGTTATTCATTACATAACTAAACCTGTTTAAGCTTTGTGTAAAGCCTGGCAATTGTATATAATTATCAGGGCTTAGCATACGGCCTAGCAAAGGATCATACATTCGTCCGTTCATGTTTATTAAATCAACATCATCCAGGTGTTCATGGCCTGTATAGCCGCGGTCAATCTTTAAACTTTGTGTATTAGGAAAGTTCCAGGTTGCAGGATTCCTTCTTCGTCCCCATGCATCGTAATGGTATTCTTCGATTAAACCACCGGATTCCGAAGTTAATGCCATGATAGAACCCAGGTAATCGGTATGGATGTAATACAAGTCTTCAATTCCTCTTGAATCTTTTATATTTACTGCAACCAACCCGCTTGCAGTTGAAATATAAGTGTATTCTTTGTAATTTCCCTTTTCATCGTATATTTTTTCGTAGTTGCCACTGTAATATTTAGTCTTAACCAATTCCCGGTTTTCATATACCTCCATTTTTTTACGCTGCTGATCCGGCCCAAATGTAAAATTATATTCATAGTTTTCTTGTAAAATTCTTATTGGCTTATTAAACCAGTTGTAATCAATATTTTGCGGAAAGCGACTTATTTCAGTAGGAATTACAGGTGAATGCTTGTTTTGCTTTCCAGGGTCATTCCCCCCATTTCCCGGATCTTCAACTGATACGTTTTCAACAGCATTTTTAAGAATGCTATTATAACTATAATATCCTGCTGAAGTTTTTGAAGCTATGTTACCATCATTAGTATAGGAAACAGAACCATCATAATATGACGTTAAACGATTTAATTCATCATATAAAAAATTCTCTTGCTTAGTTGTAATTTCATTTTTACGGTAATTTAAATTACCTGTTGTAGCATCAAAACCATACTTCCACCAAAATTTATCATCGGCTTTTATTTCAGAAAGTCTTGATTTTGGATCATAAGAAATATCTGTAGGAATACCATTTCCATAACTGTAGCTTGTTATTTGACCTTTGTTATTTACATCATCCAAATTCCAAATGGCATTATTATCACCAGCTTTGTATAATTGAGTAATATTTCCGTGAATGTCGTATCCGTATACAATTTCAAGGCCTCCGTTATAGATTGTAGAATTTAACTTGCTATAGTTTCCATAACTGTAAGTAGTAATGAAATTTACACCATCAATATCTTCAGCTTTAGTTATCGGTCTTTGTAAATTATCATAGGTATAATGTATATTGGTATATGCTCCGAGAATACCGGTAAGATTTCCTGTAACAGGGTCATACACATATGTATTGGTTTCATTATCGCAGGTTTGTGTAAGCATTCGCCCATATTCATCGTAAACATAATTCTTTTGGTAACCACGGTCATTTGTTTCAGATAACAGTTCACCAAAAGCATTATATACTGTATTTATATTTCCTGCATTAGGATCGTCCAGCCGAGTACGATTTCCTGCCTGGTCGTATTCAAGATTTATTTCATCAGTACCATAATTAACGTTTTGCATCATACCAATGCTTTTGTATGAATAATTAATGGTACCACCGGCATCTTTTGCCTTAACCATTAAACCAAAATCGTCGAATGTTTTTTCACTCCAACCTGAGGGCGAAGTGACATTTATGTTTTTACCCGGGTATTGGGTTGTAATGGTTCCCTGGGGTGTAATTTGTTCAATTACACGTCCGTAAGCATCGTAAACATACTCGGTATAATCTTCACGCGTGTTTTCATAAGGTTCATATTCCCTGAATAATTTACCGTCAGGATAATATTCATAATCTAACTTAAATGTTTTATCAAGTACACCCGGCAACTTTTTTTGCAATAAATGCCCCTTAACGTTGTAATACTCAGTAATTGTTCCTGCTTCTGAAGTAGAACTTTGCAACATAAAGGTAGTACCTGTTGGCCCGGCTGTTGACCAGTTTTTTGTAATGCTTGTTATAGTTCCATCAGCGTAACTAGTTTCTTCGAGTGCATTAAAGGCTCCATAACTAAAAATTTGAGTAAGATCATTATGATCGGTTTGCGATAACAAATTACCGATATCATTATAGGTATAACTTACCGGGAAATTTTCATTTATGGTTTTGCTCTCAATATACTTATTAGCAGTATAAAAATATTCTGTTGATCGTGTTTCTGTGCCATCGGATAGACTAATTTTTTTAACTGCACCAAAATCTTTGTATTCAAATTTCTCGGTTAATTCTTTATCAGTACCTGCATGAACAGTTTTTTCATCTAAAAGATGTTCTTTCCCTGAAACGTAGGTGTAAGTAGTTGTTGAAACATAATTTTCGGCATCATCTTTATGTTTTCTAGTTACAGTTTGTGATTGTAATCTTAGTGGTAACCATTTGTTTCCTATGGGCTCAAAATCATTTGATTTGGTTATAGTCATGTCAGAACCATAAGCTGTTACAATTTCCGCTGGCTGATTGAAATTATTGTATGAATTATAAGAAGTAGTTACATTTGTTGAAGTTAAATGGTCTGTAATTGTTTTTTGCGTAATTCGGGCTTGCAAATATTTTGTATCGTTTTGAGCTGTTATTTCTGATATATCGTCGTTTATAAATGTGGTTGTTAATATCTCACCACCAGAAGTTAGGCTAACATTTATATTTTTTGGTTTCTGAAAAAATCGTTCACCAATAAACTCAAATTCAATTTCGGATGAAATATTGGTAAAAGTATTGGATGTTTTGAATTTGCCAAAACCAAGGAAATCGAATTCCTTATGCAATTTTACATTGGTATAATGATAGTTGTTTTTAGCAAAAACATTTTCATCTGAAAGTTCAACACTTTTTACAACGTAATTGGTAGACATTATATTTTTAATGCCATTGGTTTCTCCTTCAGAATTCAATGTGTACACTTCACTATCATGTAGTGTTGCGTAAGTAAAATTCGTATGGATGTTCATTCCGTTGGTAATGGAAGAAACATAACCCGGTTTGTTTTCACTGAAACTTATTAACCGATATTGAAACGTATTTGGATTATATAATAATATATCCCCTAATCCGTCACCGGTAAAGTCTTTTCGAAAAAGCCTTATCTTTTCTTCAACCCTATTCATATACTTACTAATACAATAAGAGGCTTCCCATTTAATAAGATCCAGATCATCATAATTTCCAATGGTAACAGTTCCACTGAAACATTCAAATCCACTAAAAATATTACTTATATCATAAGAAATAAATTCTGATCCTGTACTAATATATAAATGGGCTAATAGTACAGCGCTGTATGTTATTGTTAAAGGTAAAGGTTCGATGGTTTCATCAACTCTACCATGCAGACGAATGATATCTGATTTCCCATCCCCGTTAACATCATTGGTTAAAACTATTTCTTGATAAAACATAGATTCTTCAAAATGTTCAGGTCTTGTAACTGTAAACGGTGAATTTTGAGAAGCAAAACCATTTCCAGTAGAAAGCATTATATTGAAATCCTGACTTTCTGTACTGGGATGCAACAAAG